>JBBSBT010000026.1:0-13563 GCA_038250985.1 Bacteroidales bacterium | reverse complement strand
TTTATCGCAGTTTACCTCGAAAGTGATTGCCAACGCCTTGTGGTTGCTGGGAATTGAGGTTCCGGAAAGGATGTAGAAATTTTTTATCCGGGTGATGCGATTTTTAATCGCATTCTTTGACTTCAGCTATTGAAAATTGCTGCACCTTAAGTCCGGGTGATGCGATTTTTAATCGCATTCTTTGATTTCAGCTATTGAAAATTGCTGCACCTTAAATCCGGGAGATGCGATTTTTAATCGCATTCTATATATCAGCGAATCTAAATCATTGAAGTTTAAATCAGTGATTAGAAATCGCTGCACCCGAAATACCGCGATTAGAAATCGTTACCCTCATACCATGTCCCTTTCCAGTCTCGCCAATCGGAAACCAGGCCTGCTTTTACAGGATTGTTAAGCGTGTACTTTATGGCATAATACAAATGCTTTTCGTTCCTGATAGTGGTATCAAAACTTTCTTTTTGCCAGAGTTTGCCCAATCTGTTTTCAGCCTTGTTAATTCTATTTGATGAATGCCGTTTAACCGATTGTAAAATATCCTGAAGATAAACCGGATCCTCTTTACTGTCCTTGTTCAGGAGTTTGACAACCCAGTGAACATGGTTGGGCATAATGGTAAATGCTAAATTCCTTAGCTTTTTGCCTTCCCAAAATTGTAAAGCTGTTTTAATGATTTCTGTGTTCCTTGTTTTTGATAAATTGATAGCCGGACATATGTCTGAATCCAGCAGATCATCATACGCTTTGATGTATTTCTTGCGTACCGAGTAATATTCCTGTTTAATTTTTTCAATTTCGGAAGGTTGAGATTTTTGTTTTTCAAGAAACTTGATTTGTGATTTAAGCATCTCCAATTCAGTTGTATAACGTGCTAATGCTTTTGGAGGAATTGCATCATGTAAACTCCATGTAACAAAATAAGTTTGTCCCGGCTGCTGGAAATGAGGTAAAATATGCCTGTATGATTCCTTTTTCTCCATGGTCAATCGAAAATTGTAATGCAATTTACATAATTGGGTGATGCGATTTTTAATCGCATATTAAAATATTTAGATTTTGAGCACAAGTTTTAAAATAGCGATTAGAAATCGCTGAACCCGAAATACCGCGATTGGAAATCGCTGCACCCGAAATACCGCGATTGGAAATCGCGGCACCCGGATGGAAATACAATTGACGCCTGGCGTTTTGTCCATGCAACCTTTTTGCTTTGAATCATCCCTTTATCAGGTAAACTAAAATTTATTTCAAATGAAAAGGATATTCTTTATTATCACACTTATGAGTATTTCGCTCCTGGTATCTTCATGCAAGAAAGAGAAAACTGAGTCAGCAGAATTTAAACAAGTGAATCTTACCGAAAAACAGTCGCAGCTGATATCGGAAAGCAATGTTTTCGGTTTTGAGTTTTTCAAAAAAGTAATTGAGATTTCCGGAAGCAATTCCAACCTGATGGTTTCGCCGCTCAGTGTAAGCATGGCGCTTGGTATGACAAGGAATGGCGCTGCCGGCACCACGCTCGAAGCCATGACCAATACCCTTGGATTTGCTGGTATGAGTGAAACTGATATCAACGAATCGTATAAATATATAATCGAAACATTTTCCTCCCTCGATCCGAAGGTTAAGATGCAAATCGCAAATTCAATATGGTATCGAAACACTTTCACTGTGGAGCAGCCATTTGTTAATACAAACCAGCAATATTTTAATGCTGAAGTTGCACCGCTTGATTTTACGAGTCCAACCGCTGTTAAAACTATCAATGATTGGGTAAGTGCAAAGACAAATAAACTGATCCCTTCCATACTCGATCAGATTCCGGCAGAAGCAGTAATGTACCTGGTCAATGCTGTTTATTTCAAAGGACTATGGCGAAACCAGTTCGAAACGAAGAATACGGTACAGAAACCTTTTTATCTTTTGGATGGAACCACGGTACAGGTGCCTTCGATGATGCAGCATAAAACCCTTCCTTATTTCAAAGGTACAGGTTTTGAAGCCATTGATCTTTTGTATAACCAGGGTAATTTTACGATGACCGTGCTATTGCCTGATGCAGGGAAGACTATAAATGATATTATTCCTATGCTTTCACAGGAAAACCGGGACTCCTGGAGTACGCTTTTCAATGAAAGAGATGTACAGCTGCAAATGCCTAAGTTTAAATATGAATATGAAGAAAAAAATATGAAGCCAATCCTGGCCGATATGGGAATGGGTGTTGCATTTGATATGAATAATGCGGATTTTACCCATATAAATTCCAATGGCAATCTTTATATTTCGCGTATTTTGCACAAAACCTTTATTGAAAACAATGAAGAAGGTACGGAAGCCGCCGCAGCTACTGTCGTCGAAGTTGGCCTAACTTC
This sequence comes from Bacteroidales bacterium, assembly GCA_038250985.1. Lineage (GTDB taxonomy): Bacteria > Bacteroidota > Bacteroidia > Bacteroidales > UBA4417 > UBA4417. The sequence goes on along the minus strand of JBBSBT010000026.1, from coordinate 11,188 downwards.
CGTCGGTCCTCAGGAACCTTATTCCTTCACCATCAACCGGCCATTTATATACTTTATCCGGGAAAAATCTACAGGTACAATATTATTTATAGGAACGGTAATGAATCCGAATTTATAAAATCAGGATTATCTGATTTTTGAAGAAATTTTGGATGATTAAATAAATATCAATTCAACCTTTGCATTGGAATGTATGTCTTTTAAATATATATGAATTCTTAGAAAATAGCCATGAACAAACTTTGCTTAATTCCGATAATTATTTGTATCTCATTAATTATTTCCTCGTGCGGGAAAGATGATATTGCATCTTCGGAAATGAAAACTGTGAATCTCACCGAAAAGCAAAAACAATTAATAACGAAAAGTAATGCTTTTGGTTTTGAGTTTTTCAAAAAAGTAATCGAGATTTCCGGTAGCGATTCCAACCTGATGGTTTCACCGCTCAGCGTGAGTATGGCTCTGGGTATGACCAGGAATGGCGCTGCCGGCACCACTCTCGAAGCCATGACAAATACCCTGGGATTTGCAGGGATGATGGAAGCAGATATCAACGAATCGTATAGATATATTATTGAAACCTTTTCCTCACTCGATCCAAAGGTGAAACTGCAGATTGCCAACTCAATCTGGTATCGAAACACTTTCGCTGTGGAGCAGCTATTTATTACCACAAACCAGAACTATTTTAATGCCGAAGTTTCTCCACTCGATTTTTCGGGTCCAACCGCTGTTAAAACTATCAATGATTGGGTAAGTACAAAGACAAATAAACTGATTCCTTCCATACTCGATGAGATACCGTCATCGGCAATTATGTACCTGGTTAATGCCGTGTATTTTAAGGGGCAATGGAAATACCAGTTCGAAACAAAGAATACGGCGGATAAACCTTTTTATCTTTCGGACGGAACCGTAGAACATGTGCCTTCGATGGTACAGCATGAATCCCTGCCATATTTCAGAGGAACAGGATTTGAAGCCATTGAGCTTCCTTACAACCAGGGTAATTTTACGATGACAGTATTATTACCTGATGCCGGGAAGACTATAAATGATATTATTCTATGCTTTCGCAGGAAAACCTGGACAGCTGGAGTCCGCTTTTCAATGAAAAAGATATTCAGCTGCAGCTACCAAAATTTAAGTGTGAATATGAAGAGAAACAAATGAAGCCAATCCTCTCAGCAATGGGAATGGGTGTTTCTTTTTCCGGAAATGCTGATTTTACAAGGATTAATTCAGATGGGAATCTCTATATTTCAAGGGTTTTGCATAAAACCTTTATTGAAAATAATGAAGAAGGAACTGAAGCTGCCGCTGTTACTGTTGTTGAACTTAGAGAATCAGCCTCCCCAGGTCCCCCTTTACCTCAATTTGTTACTATAAACAGGCCATTTATTTACTTTATACAGGAAAAGTCGACAGGCACGATTTTGTTTATTGGAACGTTGAAGAACCCGAATTTGTAGAAGGAAATTCAAGTGTTGTTTTATAATGCCAGCTGTTTCTGCCAGGCATTTTTTATATTATGGAATAGTAGTGGAATCGGTCAGGCTGCAATTTTTTTGAACCAGCTTTAATTCGAACACTGTTTTTCGGGTATGAACTTATGAGTCCTTATAACTGTTTTATGATTTGTACCTTTACCCGATTTACAATATTCACCACACATGGATTACGAAGTACCCAAAAAGAAGATTACATTACCAGGTTTACGCAAGCTTTTCAGGCTGTATAGTTATATAAAACCCTATAAATACGAATATGGACTCGGCTTATTGTTTTTACTTGGTTCGAGCAGTGCCAGCCTTGTATTCCCGAAGCTATTGGGCGAACTGGTCGACCTGGGAAACCAGGGAAAGCTTGCGCAGGAGATAAACCGGATCGCATTGATTCTTATTGCAGTGTTGGTTGGACAATCCGTATTTTCATATTTTAGAATTTTTCTTTTTGTGCGGGTCGCCGAAAAAACCCTTGCTGATCTTCGTCAAAGTACCTTTAACCACCTGATCCGCTTACCCATGAAATTTTTTCAGTTCCGCAGGGTAGGGGAGTTGAACAGCCGGATTTCGTCGGATATCACTTTACTGCAGGATGCGCTCACCAGCACCCTGGCCGAATTCCTGCGGCAAATTATAATAATTGTCGGGGGAATAACCCTCATGATGATAACTTCCCTGAAATTAACACTTTTCATGCTGATGATTTTGCCGGTCATCATGATTTTGGTTGTGTTTTTCGGCAGGTATATCCGTAAGCTTAGCAAACTGGCTCAGAAACAGGTTGCCGATTCAAATACCATAGTCGAAGAAACTTTGCAGGGAATTCAAAGTGTGAAAGCTTTCACTAACGAGTTTTTCGAAATGGCACGCTACCGGGGCAAAACTCTTGAAATTGCCCTAACAGGCATTAAAAACGGAAAACTCCGTGGCGCATTTTCATCGTTCACTATACTCGGACTTTTTGGTGCCATGGTGGCAGTTATCTGGAAAGGATCGACACTGCTGGCTACAGGCGAACTGGCTACCGGCGAATTATTTTCGTTCGTTATTTATTCCATGTTTATTGGCGGAACCATAGGTGGAATGGCCGATGTGTTTGCACGGGTACAGAAATTCATCGGGGCTACCGAAGACCTGCTCGAGATATTTAACGAACCGGTTGAAGAAGTTGAAGAAGTAACCTCTTTGCCGCCTGAACAAATCCTTCACGGGAATATTGAGTTCGATAACCTTTCCTTCTATTACCCAACACGAACCGAAACAACGGTTCTGAAGGGAATAAGTGTGTCCATAAAACCGGATACATTGGTGGCGCTGGTCGGACCAAGCGGTGCAGGAAAATCAACTTTTGTGTCGCTTTTGCTGAAGCTGTATGAACCTACTGATGGCCATATCTTTTTTGATGAGAGAGATAGCCGGAACATATCAGTTACTGCTTTAAGAAGCCAGATGGCTATCGTTCCACAGGATATTTTCCTTTTCGGAGGTACCATTCGCGAGAATATCGCCTATGGGAAAACCGGTGCATCGGATGAAATGGTAGTGGAAGCTGCACGCAAAGCTAATGCATGGGACTTTATCAGTCTTTTTCCTGAAGGACTGGATACATTGGTGGGTGAGCGCGGTACGCAGCTCTCGGGCGGACAGCGTCAACGTATCGCAATTGCAAGGGCGGTGTTGAAAGACCCAAAAATTCTGATTCTTGACGAAGCTACATCCTCACTGGATTCCGAATCCGAACGCCTGGTGCAGGATGCTCTCGAAAAACTTATGAAAGGAAGAACGTCCATTGTTATTGCTCACCGCCTCTCAACCATCCGGCAGGCAGATACTATTTTAGTTCTCGAAAATGGTCGGATTATCGAACAGGGAACGCATGAACAACTTTTGCTTGTAAAAGATGGGCTATACCGGAACCTGAGTGGATTACAATTTGCGGGGTAGGAAACAAATTGATTGATACTAACCGGAATTACAAATTTCATGCTCAATGGAGCAGGATTAAAAATCCCGTTCAGCATTTATTCCCTCACGAAATTCCTCCAATGGCTGTCGTCCTTGTAATCAGCCAACACTAATGTGACATTTGCAAATGAATAGGATGACATCAGGTTGTTGAGTTCCTGTTTCATCATATTGATACTGTTGGCTATCAATTCAGGGTTAAACCCTTTCAACCCAAGGTCAATCACCATTTCCATGGAGACAATTCGGCCTAATACTTTGCCCAGTTCAACTAATTTTCGCTGCGGCAGTTGTGTGTCGAGATTAAAGTTTAGTAACTCTTTAATATGCTCAACTGATTTCCCGGTCAGCGAATAGTTTTTCAGAAATTGAAAGAGGTTGCTTTCTTTTGCCTGTTTCATAAGTTTTACAACAGATTCCGAAATCTGGGCGTAAAGCATATCATTTGATCCTTCAAAAATCTGGAACGGGCGGCTATCGACAATGGCACGACCGGCAATGTGGTCCTGCTTATAAGCTTTCGCTCCAACCAGCTGAAATAATTGCTGCGCAGCGTCCTGCATCAGGTCGGTAACAACGGTTTTCACGGAGTTGGCTTTCAGTCCGTGGGGTGTAAGGTCCACTTCCACACCTGCATTATCGCTGCTGTGAGCACATATGGCCGAAGTTATGGTGTATGCCGACTGTATGCTGGCTAAGCGTTGCTGCACCTGGTCGTAGTTGAACAAACTTTTAGCGCCAATGAAGCGTGTTTCGCAATGTTTTATCGCTTCGTCCAGCATTCGTTTGATAAAGCCCATAGCCATTGCCGGTATTTCAAGCCTGCTGCGATGCAAGGTATCCAGCATCATTGAAATACCAGTGGTTTTAGGCTCAAGCCTGTATAAGTGGGGTATCTTCACATCGATCTTATTCCGTCCATAAGGAATCATGTATAACCCGAGATTTTCAAAATATTCTTCTACCTCAATCCTCTGACCGGTTTTATTATTATCGCTTATAAAAAAATCGATATCGCGCATCAGATCGCCTCCCGGTGATTTCCGGCGTGCCGTGAGCAGCCAGTAATCGGCGGTGCCCGTTAATCCGGCCCAATGTTTTGTGCCTTTCAGATGATAGTAATCGTCACTCTCAGTATAATAGGTTTGCATATTTAATGCATTGCTGCCAAAGTCGGGTTCGGTTATCATTAATCCACCCATTTTCCTGTCAGCAGTGAAGCCTTTAAATATGGCATGCTTTATATCTTCATTAGCATATTTATTTACGGGTTGAAGAAAAAGACCCCAGTTAATGCCAAAAGTAAGTCCTAAAGCAAGGGATTCGTAGGATGCAGCTGATACAATTTCAATTCCCTCGTTTTCGTGAGCTCCCCGGCCTCCGAAGGCTTCAGGGATAAATGCTAAAAACGGATCGGCTGAAAGAATTTCACGCATTATATAAGGAGGCAAGCCACGCTGCGTTTCAAGTTGGTTGATATCAGCCCTGTGATGAAATACATTTTCTAAGGTGTTCCTGAAATTCTGAAGGAACTCATTGAAAGGCAGGTGCGCAGTTGTTGAAGGCTTTGCAGCCTCAACATATTGATTTGAATATTCCATGGAGGGGATTAAATCAGTGATTGTAAATTCTATTATTCAGTAAAAGTTGTTGTTTGCTTACTGACGGATAATTTGGTCTGATTACCCGAAATGCTGTTGTATTTTAAACGGGGAACAATTTTCCAATATTGTTATAACAATTGAATCTGCCGATTGTTTTTCCGGTTTTCTGAAAAAAAGAACGATTCTTATTCTGAATGATTGGTTATATGAAAACAGTTTCGGTCTGGCTTTTTCCAACTATGACTATCATTAGCATGTGGATATCTTGAAATTGATTTTATAGTATCCACGTTTTTACATACTTTTGCCATAAATGAAACGTTAAGAAATTTAAAATTAATGTTTAATGAAAAAGATTTTTCCTGTTTTACTTGTGACTCTTGTCAGTTTAATTGTTTTTTCCTGTTCGAAAGAAGCAGGAGATGGAGGGAATTCAACCATCTACGGTAAAATTATAGCTTATAATTACAATTCAGAGTTTACTAATTTGAGAGGCATATACCCGGCGCCCGACGAAGATGTTTACCTGATTTATGGCGAAGATCACAGTTATAGTGAACGTATCAGATCCAATTACGACGGAATTTATGAATTCAAATATTTGCGGCCTGGTGATTATACTATTTATGTGTATTCAAAGGATTCGACATTGACCTTGGTATCCGGAATTTATCCGGTAATAAAAAAAGTTACTATCAAGGAAAAAAAGCAAACTCTGGAGGTTGAAGATTTGAAAATATTTAAGTAGCGGATAAGTTACAATTGTTTATTTAAGTTATTAACAGTTAGACTTTTTCCACTTGAAATTTTCAATAACCTCTGTCATGAATGATCTTTCAACCATGCTTTCACCATTTACTCCTATCAGCCTGGAAGAAATGGATCATGTTCATTTGCTAAACCGGATTGATACCAAATATGTACTGCATGAAGATCAGTTACAGGAATACCTTGAAGCAATAGCATCCAAGTATAAAATACTTGTAATTGGCGGGGAATTATTCCATCCTTATGAAACCCTTTATTTCGATACACCGGATTTTCAACTGTATCAAATGCATCACAATGGGAAACGAAACAGGTTTAAACTACGGTGCCGAAAATATGTAAATTCAGGGATCTCTTTTTTCGAAATAAAAACGAAAACCAATACAAGTCGCACTATTAAAAACAGGATACAAATTGCAAATATCCCTGATTCACTTGATGAAAATCTGAATCAATATATTAGTGATCATAAACCTGGAGAGTCCCGGGACTATGTGCCATCTCTGCAAGTCTATTTTGACAGGATTACACTAGTCAGCAAGTCAGCCAATGAGCGGCTTACCTTCGATATAAATCTTAGGTACAAATTTAACGGAGATGAAAGAAAAATTCAGGATTTAGTAGTTGTAGAAGTCAAACAGGGTAAGAATTCTCTATCTCCTTTCAGAGAACTGATGAAAAAACAAAGGCATCCTCAGAATTACATAAGTAAATATTGTGTTGGGTTAACCAGCATTCATAAAGAATTGAAAAAGAATAATTTCAAACATAAATTTTTTGAACTTAATAAGCTTGGGTATGAAATACATTAAACAAACGCTTACCATCATTTTCTTTCTGGGTTTGTTGAGCTGGTATACGCCTGTTTCTGCACAGGCAAATATGCCGGCACCGGCTGTTTCGAGCCAAACTGTACATTCAGGTGATAGCTCAGTACAATCTACAAAAGAAATGGAAAAAAACGAAGAAGTTGTTGTTCTGAACAAGCGTTTCTTTTATGGTATAGGTTTCGATATTGTAACTATGTTACTGATTTTCGGGCTGATATATTTCCCGAACTATAGGCACAAGGAGTTTATGTTCACATTTTTTCTTTTTAACATTATTATTTTCATTATCACATTTGTGCTGAATAAAACCAATATTTCAATGGGTGCTGCCTTTGGACTATTTGCAGTTTTCTCCATGTTAAGGTATAGGACCGAAGGTATTTCAATGAAAGAAATGACATATCTTCTTATCGCAATTGCTCTTGGACTCATTAATGCTATTGGTCTGAATTTGGTGCCCATCCTGGTATTCAACTCAATTTTTTTCACCTTTATTTTTGTGCTTGATCATCCGATCGTTTTCAAACAGGAGGTTTCGAAAACAGTGATTTACGAAAATATTGATCTGATCAGACCCGAAAATCACGAGTTACTGCTTGAGGATCTGAAAAAGCGAACTGGCTTTAATATTCACCGTATTTCGATCATGTCCTTCGATTTCCTGAAAGATGCCACCAATATAACGATCTACTATTACAAGAATTAATAGTATAATTATGATATCAAAGGCTTCCCGCTTCCTGATTTTACTCTCATTCACAGTATCTTTATTTTTAGGGTCAGCTCTGAAAAGCCAGAACAGGGATGCCGGGTTATGGACATCAATCAGTGTAGAAGCCAAACTGGTAAAAAAGTTGTCGGCCAATATTTCGCAGGAGTTTCGCTTTGATGAAAACATGACCAGGCTGGGAACAGCATTTACCGATGTCGGGATTGAATATAAGCTGAATAAAAACTTCCGGTTTGCTGTAAATTACAGGTATACACAAAAACACAGCAAAGAGGATTATTATAGTTACAGGCACCGGTTTTATACTGATATAAAGTATAGTAAGAAGATAAAGCCTTTTGAGGTTTCCGTAAGAAGCCGTTTTCAGGATCAGTATTCGGATATCGGCCGGGCTTCGGATGGCGGTATTGCCGAATACTACTTTCGAAATAAGTTAAGCCTGAATTGGAATACTAAAAAACCATATTCGCCCTATATATCCGTTGAACTGTTCTCACCTCTTACATACCTTCGCAACGTTGCTTTTGATAATATCCGCTCATCAGCCGGAGTGGAATACACTTTTACAAAACATCAAAAAATTGATCTGTCATATATGATTCAGAAAGAGCTGAATGTTAGCAACCCGCAAACAGATTTTATTATTGAAATAGGATATTCTTATAAACTTTAGCTTTTATATCGCATTTTAGCCGAAAAGGGTATTGCCTCGAAAAGTAATTCATTGTTGCTTGGGTGCAAATAAATAAACTTGATCTCCATGCTTTTTTTTTGTACTTTTAACTATCTAAAAAAGAAAGCTATGGAAACGGATTTTAAGTGCCCGCATTGTTCCAACCTGCTTAATGTCGGCGAAAATATTGTGTTTTCGGCCCGTAACAAATGGGGAAAGGAAGGCCTGATCATGCTTCATCCCGATATTGGTAATTATAGCGTACTAAAGCATCCATCCTTCGAAATACTGCAAGGTGAGAGGTTGGATTTTTATTGCCTGTATTGCAATAAGCAATTGATTTCGGACAGGAATCCAAATCTCGCCAAAATTCTGATGGTCGATGAAAATGGACTCGAATACGAAATACACTTTTCACAAATCGCAGGGCAGCATTCAACTTACAAGATCATTGGTGAAAACTTTGAGATATTTGGTGAAGATGCTTCCGAATACCTTGATTTACTCAATGATGTAAATCCATAACCGGTCTTACTTCTCCCTGTTTTCATTCCGCCATTGATCCTGTTCCTTACTTTCACGTATCATGTCGTCAGGATTGTCAATGTCAGGACTATTACGCATTTGTTTCCAATCAAATTTTTCGTTTAAAGGATCAAGAGCTTTCTGAGGATCAAATACGCGAATATCAGCAGGTAAAGCGATGTAAGGCGTAAAATCCGGTTTATCGGTAAACATATCCGCCAGGTCATTTGCCCCGGCATCATACTGGTTCAGGTATGGAAGCCCCAATACGTTCCAAAAGGTTTTAAATATGCTCCCGAAGCTATAATGTGTATGGCTCACATAGTCCTTTTTCGCATAGGGTGAAATCACCATCAGCAAGCTCCGGTGCGCATCAATATGATCATTTCCGTTTTGGGCATCGTCTTCAGCAATTACAATAGCCATGGTTGGCCAGTAAGGGCTATGCGAAAGGAATTCGATAATTCGCCCCACTGCCAGGTCGTTATCGGCCATATAGCTTTCGCGGAAAGGGTAACCGGCATCCGGTCGTTCGCCTGCACCGTGGTCATTCGGAAGGATAACCGTAATGAACTGAGGTAAAGTGTCTTTGCCGGCACCCCATTTTTCTTCAAATTCTTTTTTAAACAGATCAACCCGAAACTGGTCGGGGATGGCCATGTTAAAAGTCGGATAGATCCTTGATGTATGTTCGTGCAAGGTTGCGGGCAATGGAAAATTAGCCACTTGTTTGACGCCTCCGTATTTATAAGAATCGTTGTAATCGGCCGGTTCGAACATGACACTGAATCCGAAATTGTAATAGTCAACCTTGTTCCTGGCCAGATGATCCCACATGGATCCTGCCTCGTTGTAATCTTCGGGATAGATAGCTCCCGAGGCGCCATTGAAACCAAGGTTACCAGGAGCTTTAGAGTCTTCCCTGTAATTGCGGTTGCCGCCGTAATTTGCCGGCGTAGTAGCCTCCACCCATTCGTTCGGATAGGTATTTGTCAGCCAGCGGTGCCCGTCGGCCGATACATCCGAATCTACGTAAAAATTATCACTTATGCTGAATTGCTGAACCAGTTTCAGGTGGTTGGGCATTACGGTTGCATTTTCCACTTTCATACTTTTATCGTAGTTGGTAAAAGTAACATTGCGGCCATAACGGGCAATGGTTGAGTCGCCGTCAGCGCCTTTTACCTGGCCCAGGATTTCATCGTACGAACGGTTTTCTTTTGATATGAAAACTATATGCTTGATGGGCGATTCATTCTGCGCCGGACTGAGTGGCACCGGATTGTTACTTCGCCAGCTGAATTTGGAGGAATTCGTAGAATCAAATAAAAAATTATTGTCAATAACCTGTTTTGTCAGCATTTTCAGTTCTGTATCATTTGGAATATCCGTTATTTCAACGGTTCCTTTCATCAGGCTGCCTATGTAACTTCCTTCAGGGCCAATACTAAAGGTACGTCCACCGTTCGGGCCGCTGCCGTAGCCTTTGGCATTGGCAATCACCAGTCTTTTACCATCGGGCGACACTTTAATTTTTGAAGGAAACCAGCCGGCAGGTATATGACCTGCAACGGTTAATGAAGCAACATCAATTACGGCAATGGCATTGAGTCCGGCTTCAGTTACATAAACTCTTTTGCCGTCGGGCGAAACATCCAGCCCGAAAGGAATAATGCCACGAAGCTTCGAAAGCCGCTCATCAGGACAAAGTCTTATATGCTTAACAATTGTCTTTTTACGGGCATCGAGTACAGCAATATTGTCGTTCGATCCATTACTGATAAATACATAACGGTTTGTTGCTGCTATTGAATTCGGGCTCGATCCTCCCACGGCAGGGAAGTCCTCAACCATTTGTCCGACCAGAGTTCCTGTTTTTATTTTGGAAGTTACCAGGGGTCTGGTATTTTTCTTCAGGTTTATGGCCCAAACTGAAAAAGATTCATCGCTGTTTATCGGCCCCAGCCCGGGAATTTGAAGTGTATCGTTGTAAACGCCTTCTTCTGATTCTTTTGACTCATAGGCTGAAGCAGGGAAATCGATGGTGCCGTTTTTCCATTCTCCATTCTTTTTCTGCTTTACCAGGCCGTATTGGTACATACCGACATTGGCAACATAGACCGTTTTCTCATTTGGCGAAAGCGCAATCCCAAAAGGGTATCGTCCTACCGGAACATTGTACAAGACTTTTTTATTCAAAGCATCAATTACCAGCATTCGGAATCCAACCTGGTCGACGGCATACAAGCGGCTGCCATCGCGATTGAGCACCATATCACCTATATACCCGTGAGAATAATCTGCTTCATCGGTATGAGACCTGCAATCAATGGAGTCCAGTTTTGCACCTGACGAGATATCAAATATAAAAACTTTGTTTTCCTGTCCGCCAGCCACATAAACCACTTTGTTATCGGGCGAAATGGCCAGTCCCATAAATACCGAAGCAAGCACTCCCCTGTTGGTCGAAGGGCCGGGAGGTACTTGTCGCAAATCCGGATTACCGGAATTGAGATTCTTTAAAATGGTAATAGATAAAGGAGATACGCCGGAATTTGCAGTGACAGCTATTGTACCATCTTTGCTGA
>JBBSBT010000025.1:0-13689 GCA_038250985.1 Bacteroidales bacterium | reverse complement strand
CGAATATTTGTTTAAACAGAAAACGCCTGACTGGGACAGTATTTTAAAAGGAAAGGAAGACCTTATCTACAGCAATATTGTATTAAACAACAGCACCGGAACCGAAGGGAAAAATATTAATTCTTTCGACTATGAAAAGGTCCTTGCCACTTTCGAAAAACCTCTCGAGATCCGGAAAACTGACTTTACAAAATTCCCTCTTTTTGGTTTCCTGTTTTGTGAAACCAGTAAGCAGAATATGCAGGAGCTGGATAGAATACTGATGTCGGATTTAAGGGAATATATCAAATAGGTTGGATTAGTAAACAGTCGTTTGTAGAAAAACTCTAATCACATTCCTCAATCACCGTCTTCCTGTTTTTGATTTTTTCATCGCGCACTGTACGGAGTAGTTCCCTGATTTTGTTTTGTTTTACAGCTACATACGAAAAGAAATCCTTCACTTCAATTAGCCCGATTTCTTCCTTCTTCAGGTTTCCTTTCTGCATCAGGAAACCGACAATATCAACTTTGTTCAGTTTGTCTTTTTTGCCTTTGCCAATATAAAGGGTTCCCCAAACGGGTTTTGGAGGTAATATCCTGGTATCAGGCAACTCAATAATTTTCAGCTCATCTTTTATATAGTTCGGAACGGATTCATCTTCACTCAAAATAAGGTATGAGTCTCCTGCGGCATGCATCCGGGCCGTGCGCCCGTTGCGGTGGATATAGCCTTCTTCGTTGGCAGGCAAATGGTAATGAATCACGTGTTTTATATCCGGGATATCAAGTCCGCGCGAAGCCAGGTCGGTACAAACCAATATATTGCAGCTGCCGTTCCTGAATTTTCCAAGCACGCGTTCCCTGACATGTTGCTCCAGCCCGCCATGGAAATATTCATTTACCACCATACTGTCGGTAAGCGAATCACTCACTCGCTTGGCAGCGTCCCTGTGGTTGCAGAACACCAGCGTCGATTCACCGCCAAGCAGGCATAGCAACTGAAACAAAGCTGACAGCTTATCTTTGTGAACCGATTTTACAATATTACAGGTAAGCCCTTCAGGAGCCTGATTTTTATCAAGGTAATCCAGTACAAACGGTTCCCTGATACCTGTGAATGCAGGAATTTCAAGTGCTTTGGTGGCTGAAGTAAGGATGCGTTTTTGAACTGCGCTTAATGTTTCTATAATTTTCGACATTTCCTCCCTGAAACCCAGTTCAAGCGATTTATCAAATTCATCGAGCACAAGGGTGTGAATACTTTCGGTACTAAAATTTCCCCGTGAAATATGATCCAGGATCCGGCCGGGTGTGCCTACAAGAATAGCCGGTGGCTCAGTTAAATTATTCTTCTCAACACTCATTTTATGCCCGCCATAGCAGCAACTCACTTTAAAGCCGGTATTCATCGATTTGAAAACCTGTTCGATCTGAAGAGCTAATTCGCGCGATGGGGTTACTACAAGAGTTTGTACGGAATTGTTTCCTTCTTTAAGACTTTTTAAGATGGGCAGCAGGAATGCCAATGTCTTGCCTGAGCCCGTAGGCGAAAGCAGGATGATATCTTTGTGTTTTTCAATGGCTTCAACTGCTTCCAGTTGCATGCTGTTGAGCGCTTCAATATTCAGCGCCCGGAGGATTCGTTTAATCAAAATGTCGTATTTTCAATTTTTGCGAAGGTAGGTAAAAACCAGCTGTAAAAGTTGAATAGCCGGGCTCAGGCAAATCTGAGTTTATTATTGAACTTGCCTCAAGGCAGCCGGTAATCAAAGTAAATTGACATTTATGTGTGATTGTCAGCAAATCGATTGCTTATCCTGGAACCTTTATGTATGGTAAAAGTAAAAAGCTGCCTTTTGAAGGCAGCTTTTGGAAAACTATTAACTATTTTCTGATTCACTATTAACTATTTTCTGATTCACTATTAACTGTTACCCATTTACCCATTCTCACAGGATGAAGATTCATCACTTCCGCAACCGCAAGCCATTCGCTCTCCGGTAGCCGGATCGACACTGCTGCACGATTTGGTAAACTCCGAATCTTTAATAAAAAACATTTTTATGGCTATGCCTGCAAAAGCAATGCTAAGTAAAATAACGGAAACAAGAATTAATTTAAGCATTTGTGTTTTTTTTAAAACGGAGAACAATGAAATGATGAATGAATGGTCCCCGATCCCTTCAATTCAATACTATATCAGACTCAACTGCCCGTCATCGCCGTATGTTTTAGGTTTGCGCCCACGGGTTTTTTTGTCGCTGTTAATCTGTATGTTTTTGTACTGTTTGTATTTCAACCCGATGTACCCAAGCTTGAAAAACACATAAGTGTTGGTCTTGTCGAGCTTCAGATTGGAAAGAATATTTTTATCAGTCGTTTTCCTGAACTTATTAACATAAACAGCTATTTCCGAAATATGTTTTGGATCCGGCGATGATTCCAGGAATTCTTTTACCAGTTCTTTAATAGTGCCGGTTTTCACAGTGTCCCATTCCTTAAGCGCATAGGTGCTTGTTTTACCGATGGCCGCAACTTCCTCAATACTTAAAATGGAGGATCGGAGCGATTCGATATTGGGTGGTATGCGTTTTGAGCGGGTTTTCAGTTCTTTGCAAATTTCGGTTAGTTTCATCGGTCTGCCCACAGCCGCAAGGATGCTGATAATGTGTTCCGAAAGTTTCACCAGCGAGTTACGCCTGAAATTAAGGTTAGTTTTGTCGTATCCCAGTCCGAATTCTTCAGTGGCAATGCGTTTACATATTTGTTTCAGCCTGTCGTTCACGATTTGTCCCGGCAGAACGTAACGGTTGAGGTATTCAAGCAGGTCAACGGGAACATCATTAACCATGCGCACCGAATTCCTCTCTTCAATATCATTTATAAATGCCTTGAAATTAAAAACTTCCTTATACTTGCGACTGACCAGGTAATAATGATCGTAGTTATTTTCGATACTTTGCGTACCTATAAAATAGCGTTGGAATATCCCTGAGAAAACAAGGGCGTATAGCTTACCGGTATAGGTCAGGTTTTCTTTTTGATTAATATGATCTACTAAATCCTGATTGATGACAATGATCTCTTTTTTGAGGTCCAGGCCATAATCAAAGTGTTTATCGATATTTACAAAGCGATGTGAGATTTTGGTGACAGCCGTAAAGACTTTATCAGGCACTTTTTGTGAAATCTGCCGTACCCGTTCACGTGTAATGCTGTAATGGTCGCCAATAGCCTGTAATGTGCGTTTCTGTGACTGTTCAAGGAAACCATAGTTGTTATTGAAGATGTACTGCTCACGATCATTTAAAATGTATTTGATCATGGTTTGCACATAACTGAACAAAGGGAAATTTTTTGAGATAAACGCATCTTTAAATGATTCGGTTACGTCTGAAGGGACTTTGAAATTCACATAACAGAAGAGTTTGAAATCTTCAAATCCGAGCAAAGGCTCGTTCATTCTCAGATCTTCGAGCGTGAGACCGGAGATGCCCAGGTATTTTTTCGACAGGTTTATCAATTCCATGTCGGTTTTAAGGCCACAATTCCTGATATCGCGGAAAGTATTCCGCTCAAGGAAATAATAGAGGATTTTGAACAAAGTATCCAAAGAACCTTCAATGCATACGTTCTTTGTTCTTTCCGAAAGGCTTTCCATCCTTTTCAATTCCTCTATATGATAATTGATTAATTTCGACAAAGGGGCCACGATATTTTGGTTTTATATGTTATAACGATAATTTACAAATTTACAAAAAAAATTAGTGAATTTTACATAGAATACATAAAAAATCAAAAAATTTCTTTCGAAAGCTGTTTGCAAATTTCATAACATATAATTCCATTGGCAATTGAGGCATTCAGCGATTCTGCCTGATAATCAGCATGTGAGTTCACAAACCGGGGAATGTGAAGGGGTTCGTTTACAAACGGAATCAACTCTTTCGCAATTCCATGCGACTCGCTGCCTATCAAAATGATTCCCGGGCGGGTAAATGTTTTTTTTGTCATGTCGGGACCTTCGAGCAAGGCTCCGAAAACCGGAATTTCAGCAGGCATTCCGCTGAAGAAGTTGAAAAGATCAGTATAAAAAACACTAACCCGGCTGAATGATCCCATCGTTGCCTGGATCACTTTAGGTGAATACATATCCACCGAATCGGAGGAACAAATTATCCGCTTTATGCCAAACCAATCTGCTGTCCGGATCATCGTGCCCATGTTCCCCGGGTCGCGGATACCATCCAAAGCAAGTGCCATATCGGTAAAATCCCCTGGCCCGGGAATTTTCAGAGCAGGTATTTCAGCAAGAGCAAGAACCTGGTTCGGCGTTATGAGATCGCTCACTTTTTTTAGCTCATCGGCCGTAATTTCCTGAAATTCTATATTCTTTGCTGTTAACAGTGAAGTATGTTTTTCAAGCCATTCTGCAAAAGCAAATACTTTTATTGTTTTCAATGAACTGCCTAGAAGTTCGCTCACACTTTTTTCGCCTTCGATGATAAAGGTCATGTGCTTCTGCCGAAACTTCTTTATTTTCAGCGAGTTAATGTATTTTATCTGGTTGTGTGAAAGCATAAAAAAAATCCCGGGTTAAACCGGGATTAAATTAGCAAATATTTTGTTGCTGTGCGAAAAGATTATTCAGCTACTACCTCAAAATTGATGGTAACCTGAATTTCCTTGTGCAGGCGAATGCTGGCTGTGTAATTACCGGTTTCTTTGATTGAATCGCCGTCAACATGAATTTTCTTGCGGTCGATATCAATTTTGAATTGATCACGGAGTGCATCAGCAATCTGGATAGCATTAACGGATCCGTAGATTTTACCTGTTTCTGCTGCTTTGGCACCAATTTTCACTGTGGTGTTCTCCAGTGATTTTGCTACTAATTCAGCTTCCTTCCGGGTTTTCTGTGCTTTGAATGATTTCTGACGGAGATCCTCGGCGTTAATTTTCCGGTTTGGTTCGGTTGCCATGACAGCATGGCCTTGTGGTATTAAAAAGTTGCGGGCAAAACCGTCTTTAACCGTTACCACATCGTGTGCGTAACCTAAATCGGTTACATCTTTTTTAAGAATAATTTCCATATCGGCCTCCTGTTATTTTAATAAGTCTGCAACATAGGGTAAAAGCGACAAATGACGGGCGCGTTTAACGGCCTGAGCTACCTTGCGCTGGTATTTGGTACTTGTACCCGTTAACCGGCGTGGCAAAATTTTACCCTGCTCGTTGATAAACTTGAGCAAGAAGTCTGCATCCTTGTAATCAATGTATTTAATACCGCTTTTTTTGAAACGGCAATATTTTTTCTTTTTGACATCAACCGTAATGGGAGTCAGGTATTTAATATCCGAATTTCCTTGTGTGGCCATTTTTCTGATTTTTAAGGGTTACAATTATGCCTGGGCTTTTTCTTCTGCTTTCGCAGCTTTCCTGGCACGACGTTTTTCGCTGTATGCAACAGCGTGTTTGTCGAGAACAACGGTGAGGAAGCGAAGGATGCGCTCTTCGCGTTTCAGGGCAATTTCGAAGTCTTTGATCAGCTCACCTTCGGCATGAAATTCAAACTGGTGATAAAAACCAGTCGATTTTTTCTGGATAGGATAAGCCAACTTGCGAAGGCCCCAGTTGTCTGAGTTAATAATTGTAGCCCCTTTGTCAACAAGGAACTTGTGGAACTTGCTTACCGTTTCCTTCATCTGTTCATCAGATAAAACGGGAGTCATAATGAAAACGGCTTCGTACTGTCTAATCATTTGTTTTTCTTTAATTTAAGTTATTGTACTATGTGATTTTTACAAATGGAGTGCAAAGGTACAAATTCTTTTTAAGTAACAAACATACAGGTGAAATTATCTTTAATAAAATCACTTGTTTGTATGAATTGGAAATGAATTGCATGATTTGTAAGTAAAAAACTAGTCCTATTGTCCTACTCTTTTCAATGCTGCTTTCTTTTTATCCTGTTATTTTGCCATCCAGACAAATGTGAAAACATGGAAGCGACTATATATTCCATAAAACAAAAATGAGACTGCCTTATTTGACAGTCTCTGGATTTTTGTAGCGAGGATGGGGGACGATCCCACGACCTCCGGGTTATGAATCCGACGCTCTAACCAACTGAGCTACCTCGCCTTGTTTGAGGGGTGCAAAATTATCATTTTTTCCGAAACAAACAAACTCTGTTAATGAAATTGTCCTTTTTAAGAAAACATACATTGTTTGTTCAAAACTGAATGGTTAACTGCCTGGATAAGTTTCACGGTTTACGCAACATCTGGTTTCATGGCGTTATGTTTTCGGGTTTTCATGCTTTGCATTGCTGAATAGCAATTGTCTCTGGTAAAGCTATCCTGAAATTAATACCTGTTCACCAGGTAATTACATTTTATAAACCAACGCATTTATATTCATTCCTGCTCCCACAGAAGCAAAAACCAATAAATCTTCCTTGTTTATTTTATGCGGCTCTAAATTGCCTTTCAGGATGAGATCAAATAAAGTAGGTAAAGTTGCAACGGACGTATTGCCTAAGTAAGAGATGGTCATAGGCATGACGTTTTCGGGTACATCAACAATATTATATAAGGCGTAAAGTCTTTTTAAAATGGCATCATCCATTTTCCCGTTAGCCTGGTGGATAAGTACTTTACTAATCTGATTCAACTGTATATTGCTTTTTTCAAGACTGTCCTTAATAGCCTGGGGCACCGTTTCCAGGGCATATTGATACAGTTTCCGGCCGTTCATTTTTAAAAACAGCTCATTCGTGTCTTTAAGATCCGGCTTGAATGATTTATCCATGTGCAGCATTTTCGAATACAGAAATGTATCGGAACGTGTTTTATGGGCCAGTATTCCAATCGGGGTATCACTGTGTTTAGCTTCTATAACTACCGCACCTGCACCGTCGGCATACAGCATGGTGTCCCTGTCGTGTGGGTCCGAAATTCTCGATAATGCCTCGGCTCCGATAACCAGAATCTTTTTGGCATCGCCGGATTTTATGAAATAATCCGACTGGATAACGGCTTGTAGCCATCCCGGGCAGCCAAATGTAATATCATAGGCTACAGTACCCGGGTTTTTAATTTCCAATTTATGCTTAACACGTGCTGCCAGGCTGGGAACAAAGTCGGACCTGTTATTGTCATGCTTTACATCTCCGAAATTATGTGCAACAATGATGTAATCTAATTCTTCTTTATCAATATTTGCCGATTTGATTGCTTCGACTGCAGCAAAATATGCAATATCAGAAGTTACCTTCTGGTCGGAAATATAATGTCGTTCCGCAATAGTAGTAATTTCCAGGAATTTATCGATTATCTCCTGGTTTGCTTTTTCAAGTTTTTTGCCGTCGCTGTCATAAAATTCAGTGCCAAGAAAATATTCATTTTTAATCCTTCTTGACGGGATGTAGCTTCCGGTACCAGTAATTACGCTGTAGATAGTATTATTCATTTTTTCTGACTCACTTGTGGGGTTAAACTTACATTCAGGAATAACGCATAGCTGCGTTTTTCAGAGGATATTTTTTATGACTTTTTATTCTATCCATATGCTATAAAAGCACATTTTTTTTCTTACAGAACCCTTTTCCAGGCAAATATGCAGGCTATGAGAATTCGTGAAAAAAACCGGGACAAGCCGGTTTTTTAAAAAAAACTCAAAAAGGTTTTTATCTTAACTAATTTGCTTTTTCCTGCCCCAACGAATTAGCACGTCTTGTACATCTTTAAACCGTATGGGTTTTGATAAATAATCAACCATTCCGGCTTCCAGGAATCTTTCCCTGTCACCTGGCATGGCATTGGCAGTTATCGCAATGATGAAAGGCCGAACGTCTTCAGGATATTTTTCAATAATAGCCTGTGTTGCTTCAAGTCCGTTCATTACAGGCATTTGCACATCCATAAGTATAATATCGAATGATTTGTGCTCCATAATTTCCAGAGCTTTTCGGCCATTTTCAACTGCATCAATGGTATACCCCATTTTTCGCATCAGGGTTACAACCAGTTCCTGGTTCGTGAAATTGTCTTCAGCAAGTAAAATACTTAGTGGGAGTTTATCCGAAAGCTTTTTGTCAACGCTATGATCAGCAATATTCTTTTTACGGTTCCTGTTTTCTGACATCACACCCAGGACAAGTTCAAACAGGTCGGTAAGTTTAACGGGTTTCGAAAGCTGTGCATCGAAAAGCCCTTTTGGCAGGTCGCTTACTTTACCTACTGAAGAAACCAGGATAAATGGCATATCTCCTTTAAATGGAATTTCCCGTATGGTTTGTGCCAGTTCTATGCCGTTTAATCCCGAAGCCTGCATGTCAAGTATACCCAGGTCAAAATAGGAATCTTCGCTCTCAATGATCCGCATGGCTTCTTTAGCACTTGAGGCAGTATAGGCTTTCATACCCCAGGCTTCAAACTGAACAGTAAATATTTGCCTGGAGGTTTGGTCACTGTCAACAATGAGGACTTTACTTCCTTTAAGTTCAGGTATTTGTCCGCGGATATAAAGTTTTGTTGTTGGCGTATCTGCAATTTTTAGTTTAGCGGTAAAATAAAAGGTAGCCCCTTTACCGGGTGTGCTTTCGGCCCATATTTTTCCGCCCATAAGCCCGACCAGGTGGCGCGCAATAGCCAGTCCAAGGCCAGTACCGCCATACCGACGAGAAACGAAAGTTTCCCCTTGTGTAAAGGCTTCAAAAATCAATGATAATTTTTCTTTTTGAATTCCAATGCCACTATCTTTAACCGAAAATATGAGTTCGCAGTATTCATTGGTCTGCGATTGCTTTTCAACCGAGATAAATATCTCTCCTTCGTCAGTGAATTTAATGGCATTATTAATAAGGTTACCGAGAATCTGGCGGATCCGTTTCATGTCTCCGATTAAAAATGGAGGTGCTTCGGGTTGAAGCATATAAAGTAAATCGATTCCTTTCTCAATCGCTTTTGCGGCGTAAATATCCAGTGACTCTTCGACACACTTACGTAGTTCGAACGAACTTTCATCCAGAATAAGCTTATCTGCTTCAATTTTTGAGAAATCCAGGATGTCATTGATGATGGACATCAGGTTGTCGGCACTGATCCTTAGTGTTTCGAGGTAATTTTGCTGCTCGGGAGTAATTTTGGTGTCAAGGAGCAAACTGGTCATGCCCACAATCCCGTTCATGGGAGTGCGTATCTCATGACTCATCATCGAAAGAAAGTCAGATTTTATACGATTGGCTTTTTCAGCCTGCTGTTTTATTTCTTCTGCTTCCAGTTCCAGTTTTTCAAAATCTTTCTGTTTCAGGAGGTCAGTCTGAATCCTGGCATTTTCTGATTTTAACTTTTCAATCTCCTTTTGCAGTGCGTTTATATCATTCGAATCCAAATTCATATTGCTGCAGCGTGTTAATAAATCAAGCAAATATAGCGATAAAATTGTGTTTTTAGTTTTTATTGATAAAATATTCTGATTAGTATCTGGTTTGTAAACTCTTTGCATGGTATAAAAAAAACTGCTTCCGGTTAAAGAAGCAGTCTTTAATGCTGATTATTCAAATATCAAATCGATCATCCAGAATTTTGTGATTAATCCTGTTTGTACTCCTTAAGGATATCTTTTACTCCGTCGGGTGATACGCGTCCATACACTTTTTCTCCAACCATTACCACCGGAGCAAGGCCACAGGCACCCACACAACGAAGGCAGCTAAGTGAAAATCTACCATCCGGAGTGGTTTGTCCTACCGGAACATTTAGAATACGTTTGAATTCATCGAGTACTTTTTCGGCTCCCCGCACATAACAGGCTGTTCCCATACAGATGCTGATAGGAAATTCACCTTTCGGGATCATTGTGAAAAATGAATAGAACGTGACAACGCCGTAGACATGAGCTACTGAACAATTCAGGTTTCTGGATATGATTTCCTGCACTTCTGCCGGTAGATAGCCAAACTGGCTTTGTGTTTTGTGCAGCACATTTATCAACTCCCCCTTTTCGTTGTTGAATTCTTTGCAAATAGCTTCAATTTGTTGAACCTTCTGCTCGCTTATTTTTATATTTGCCATAATGATTTTTCTTTAAAAATTATTCACCTTTTTATCCCCGCTTATTCATCTATTTCGGCTGGTTTACTCTTGTCGAAATATTTTGTGTGAAGCAAATGATGTGCTTTTTCACTCATTGGCTTACCAAGGAATTCGGTATACAATGTTTGGATATATGGGTTTTCGTGTGATTTCCGTATTGCCTTTCCTGAATCCTCGCTGTAAATTGCTTTCTGCCGGGCGATCAGAATGCTGGTATCTCCATGATGAAGAGGTTGACCTCCACCACCAATACAACCACCAGGGCATGCCATAATTTCGATGGCATGGTATTGTGATTTGCCGTCTTTTATATCTTGTAACAGCTTCCTTGCATTTCCCAATCCATGCGCAATTCCAATTTTTATTGGAGTTCCGTCAAAATCAACTGTGGCTTCACGTATCCATTCCATCCCGCGAAGTTGTTTGAAATCAACTTTTTCAAGAGTTTTTCCGGTGAAAAGCTCATAAGCTGTTCTTGCAGCTGCTTCAATAACTCCTCCTGTTGTACCGAATATTACAGCAGCTCCGGTTGATTCACCCATCGGTTTATCAAATTCCTGGTCAGGCAAAATATTGAAATCGATATTAGCTTGTTTGATCAGGTGAGCAAGTTCCCGGGTTGAAACAGCAAAATCCACATCCGGATTTCCATCTGTAGCAAATTCATCACGCTGGCATTCGTATTTTTTTGCCAGGCATGGCATGATTGAAACAACAACCATGTTTTCACGCTTTATGCCTAGTTTCTCAGCAAAATAAGTTTTTGCTATGGCACCAAACATTTGCTGTGGCGAACGCGCTGTCGATGGAATGTCATTCATTTCGGGGAACTGATGCTCGAAGAAATTAACCCAACCCGGGCAACATGAAGTAAGTATAGGCAATTTTACAGTTTTATCCCCATTCAAATGGCGGGTGATCCGGTCAAGCAACTCGGTTCCCTCTTCCATAATAGTAAGGTCGGCAGCAAAATCAGTATCAAATACATAGTTAAAACCCAGCTGGCGAAGTGCAGTTACCATTTTCCCTGTTACAATTGTACCTGCTTTCATCCCGAATTCTTCACCCAATGCGACACGAACGGCCGGTGCTGTTTGAACAATCACTGTTTTTGAAGGATCAGCCAATGCACGTATAACCTGGTTTGTGTGATCCACTTCGGTAAGAGCTCCTGTAGGACAAACTGCGACACATTGTCCGCAATAGGTGCACACACTATGATCCAGATTCATTTCGAAAGCAGGTGCAACAACCGACATAAATCCGCGGTTTACCGCTGAAAGTACTCCTACGGTTTGTACCTCATTACACATCATTTCGCAGCGACGACACATAATACATTTGTCAACATCACGGATTATTGCAGGCGAGGTATCTTCTTTGTAATGCGATTGCTCACCCTGGTATTCAATCTGCCTGATTCCCATATCCTGCGCCAGGGTTTGTAATTCACAGCTTCCGCTCTTTGGACACACAAGGCAATCTGTTGGATGATCGCTCAGGATGAGTTCCAGAACGGTTTTACGGCTGTTTAACACCCTGATATTATGGGTATTCACTTCCATGCCTTCGTAACAATCAGTTGCACAGGCTGGTGCCAGGTTGCGACGGCCTTTAACCTCAACAACACATATTCTGCAGCCTGCAGGTTTGTTGGTAATATCGAAATCGTGCAGATGCAGGTAACAAAGGGTCGGGATATTAATTCCGACTGATTTTGCAGCATCAAGTACGGTAGTCCCGGGGGCTACCTGTATATCTTTATTATCTATTTTTACATTAATCATTTCCATGGTTTAATCCCCTTTCATTACTTGATAAACACTGCGTTGAATTTACATTTCTCCAGGCAGGCGCCGCATTTGATACAGGTAGCCTGATCAATTATGTGGATACCTTTTCTTTCGCCTGCAATAGCATTTACAGGGCAGTTGCGGGCACATGCAGTACATCCAACACAGTTTTCGGCTTCAATTACATACTGAAGAAGCGCTTTACACTGTCCGCTTGGACATTTATGGTCAACGATATGGGCTAAATACTCGTCGTAAAAATTGTCCATGGTCGAAAGTACCGGATTAGGAGATGTTTGTCCTAGTCCGCAAAGAGAAGTGTCTTTGATAACATGACTTAGGTTACGTAAAAGGTCAAGATCTTTCATCGTTCCCTTGCCCTCGCATATCTTTGCAAGCATCTCATTTAAACGTTTGTTCCCGATCCGGCATGGGGCACATTTTCCGCAGGATTCTTCAACCGTAAAATCAAGGTAGAATTTTGCAATGGATACCATGCAGTCATCTTCATCTAACACGATCATTCCTCCCGATCCCATCATTGAACCGGCCGCTGTAAGCGAATCGAAATCAATTTGAATATCGAGATGTTTCTCGGTTAAGCAGCCTCCAGAAGGTCCGCCGGTTTGAACGGCTTTAAATTTCTTCCCGTCTTTTATGCCACCACCAATTTCGAAAATAATATCACGAAGTGTTGTTCCCATCGGAACTTCAATAAGTCCTACGTTGTTTATTTTTCCTGCTAAAGCAAATACTTTTGTCCCTTTTGATTTTTCACTCCCGATGGATGCAAACCAATCGGCACCTTTATTGATGATTACCGGTACATTAGCAAAAGTTTCAACGTTGTTAACGTTGGTTGGTTTCTCCAGGTATCCTGAAACACTTGGAAACGGAGGTTTGATAGTAGGTTCACCACGCAACCCTTCCATGGAGTGAATAAGTGCGGTTTCTTCACCACAAACAAAAGCTCCGGCACCGTAACGGATATCAATTTCGAAATCAAATCCGGTTCCAAAAATATCCTTACCTAACAGCCCATATTCTGAAGCTTGTTTCATAGCTATTTTCAACCTTTGAACTGCCAAAGGATATTCAGCGCGAATATAAACCACTCCCTTGTTAGCACCAATACAGTATCCACAGATGGCCATGGCTTCAATAACCGAGTGCGGATCGCCTTCTAGGATTGAACGGTCCATAAATGCTCCGGGGTCGCCTTCGTCGGCATTACAAACAACATATTTTTGATCAGCTTGACTTTTGCTGGTAATCTCCCATTTGAGCCCGGTTGGGAAACCACCTCCTCCGCGTCCGCGAAGGCCACTCTTTTTCATTTCTTCGATCACCTGGGTGGTCGTCATCTCAGTCAGGCATTTTGCCAAAGCAGCATACCCGTCGCGCGAAATGTACTCTTCGATATTTTCAGGATCGATAAAACCGCAATTACGTAATGCAATACGGAGTTGTTTGCGGTAGAAACCCATATGTTTTGAATCCGAAACATGTTGTTCTGTTTCAGGATTAACATAAAGTAAGCGGTTAACCTTACGACCTTTGATCACATGCTCTTCAACGATTTTAGCTGCGTCAGAGGGTTTTACCTGTGTGTAAAAAGTATTGTCGGGCATTACCTTTACGATCGGCCCTTTTTCACAAAAGCCGAAACAACCGGTAGTGATGACCTGGACTTCGTCTTCAAGTCCTTTTTCCAGTACTTCTGTCTTGAGGTTGTGAAATAGCTGTTCGCTTTCCGAAGCCCTGCAGCCGGTTCCTCCGCATACCAGCAAATGCATTTTGTATTGTGTCATAAT
>JBBSBT010000024.1:0-13691 GCA_038250985.1 Bacteroidales bacterium | reverse complement strand
GGATTTATATAGTCCTCTGTGCTTGCTGTCGCCCCAGAGAGGTCCGGGCGCTGCGACATAAATCTCGTTTGAGTTTAAAGGATTGATAACAATTTTAGAGATATGCTCAGTGCTATCAAGTCCAATCTTCTTCCAGTTATCGCCTCCATCAGTCGACTTATACATACCATCACCTATCGATACAGAATTGCGCATATTGCTTTCGCCGGTTCCGACATAAACAATCTGCGGGTTTTTCTGATCGATAGCCAATGCCCCTATGGATTGGCAATACTTGTCAAATACAGGACTTGAAGATGCTCCGGCACTGGTTGATTTCCACACGCCGCCACCCGCGGTCCCAATATAGATTGTTTTACCATCGTCGGACACAACGCCTTCAATGGCAGTGATACGACCGCTCATGGTGCCTGGTCCCAATGCCCGGGCTTCCATAACACTAAAAAGTGAGGAGCTTACCTTGGTTTGCGCCATACCGGCGGCACATATAAACATACTAATGAAAAGAAAAGGAACTTTTTTCATACCCTATATTTTTTTTCGTGGAAATAGTAATGAATTTGAAAAATCCAGTTTTAACCAGGCTGAAAGAAAAACGGTTTAATTCGTTGGTTTAAAAATACTTTCATCTACTTCAGGATTGATGGTGACTTTTTTAATCTCCATTTCTCCGGGACCGACATGCGTACTCATAGCTATTACAACACCATTATCCTGTTTCTGGTAATTGCCCATGGTAACTGAATTCTCCGCCACTTGTCCGTTGACCATTGCTTTTACAGTTTTCTTTGTTAAAAGATACGTATCGGAATCCAGGAAATATGTGCTTTCTTTACCTATACTGTCAGTCAGCTTCAGTTTAAGGCATTCAGTTCCTTCCACATCGTCGGTTCCCAGGTATTCAATTTTATCCCCGGTTTCTTTATACCGAAGCAGTTTATCAAGGACACACAATTCATCCTGAGAATTCTTCAACATATCTTCTGTCATGGGTTCAGCCTTGGTTTGCCCTTGAAAAGGCATATAGTTCCAACCATTGGTATTTGTAATGATAGAATACCCACTCATTCCCATAGCCGTAATATCCGTGCGCATCGCCTTGCAATTAACCTGGGTAGCAACTATCTGAATTTCCATGCCCTGCATTTTCATCACCATATCCATTTTCAGGGTTTTTATTTTAGCCCAGTTATCGAGCCCCCCGATTGCAGCGGCATGTTTGCTGAGAATTTCATCAATATTCTGTGCTTTGGTTGTTACCGACAGCATCCCGATTACCAGGAGAATCAAAAGAAGTTTTACGTTTTTCATTTTGAAAAAATTTAATTTATTTATAGAAAACAGAATTACAAATTATCAGACGTTATAAACACTCCAAGGTTACGTATCCAAAGTAATCCGCATATATGAAATCTAAATATGGCAGCAAACAAGAATACTTTGACCGGGGAATTAAAGCCTGAATAAATAACAAGTAAAAATATGAAATAATTTCAATTATTCCTTTTTTTGAAATTAAATTTATAATAAACAAAGCCCAGCAGTTTAATTAGTCTTAAATATTTCATATTTTCGTTATCTGGAAATTATGAATTTAAGGATTAAGCCTTCAATCCCATCAATCTAATCAATCCTTTCAATCTCATCAATCCCATCAATCCTTTCAAACACTAAATCCAATGAATCCCATAACCTTCAAAGCCTTTTGGGTAACCGAAGAATCAGGCGGAACCTTTATAAAGCAAATTTTACATCGCTCAACTGACGATCTTCCTCAAAACGGTGTGCTGATTAAGGTAGCCTATTCATCATTGAATTATAAAGATGCCTTATCCGCCAGTGGCAATAAAGGTGTAACACGCCATTATCCGCATACCCCGGGCATTGACGCTGCCGGCATTGTGAGTGAAAGCAGTTCGGAGCGTTTTAAGCCCGGCGACCAGGTAATTGTAACCGGTTACGATTTGGGAATGAATACGATGGGCGGTTTCGGCGAATATATCAATGTACCGGCCGAATGGGTAGTTCCCCTGCCAGCTGATCTGAGTCTGAAAGAAAGTATGATACTGGGAACTGCCGGATTTACGGCAGCACTTTCCATACATCACCTCTTGCGCTGCGGTCAAAAACCTGCAGATGGTCCCTTGCTGATAACAGGCGCAACCGGCGGACTAGGAAGCCTTGCTATAGCCATAGCAGCAAAACTGGGTTTTGACGTAATAGCATCCACCGGCAAATCCAATGCAACAGAATACCTGGTAACATTAGGTGCAAAAACCGTGATCAGCCGGGCAGAAGTGGACGATCAGAGCAATCGCATGCTGCTTCGGCCGCAATGGGCCGGGGCCATTGATACCGTAGGCGGTAATACCCTGTCTACTATTCTGAAATCCCTTAAGCCTCATGGTAATGTGGCCAGTTGCGGTAATGTAGCTTCCCCCCTTCTCAATACAAGTGTTTTTCCTTTTATTATCAATGGCATTAATTTACTGGGAATAAATTCGGCTACCACGCCTATGCCTTTGCGACAGGCGTTATGGGAAAAACTTTCCCGCCAATGGAAACCCGATTTTCAACTCATAAAAACAGAAATATCAGGTCTGAATGAATTACATGAAAAAATTGAAAAAATTTTAAAAGGGAAAATTACGGGAAGGGTAATATTGGAACATCATTTAACTTATTGATTTTCATTTTGATTCTTTCCTTTTACATCGCAATAAGTTTAACAGGCCATACTAAAATAAGGTTGACTCATGAATTTACCTTTTAGATTATGTTAGTATGTGATTGTCAGGAAACATTAATATTAATCAGCTATGAGCAGAGGATTTGTTAAAGAAGACGATCAGGAAGAAATTCCGATGGTGCCACCGAGGGCAGATTTACCGGAAGGAGTAACAAACTATGTGACCCAGGTGGGTATGGATGAACTATTGGCAGAAAAACAGATGCTAATCAATGAAAAAGAAAATCCGGGTAGTGCAAACGAAAATGAGAAACGAATAGCGTTGAACCATATTAATGCAAAATTACAACTGTTGAACAACAGAATTATTGAAGCCAAAATAGTTAATCTAAGCGAGCAACCACAAAATGAAATAAGGTTCGGTGCATCTATAACGCTCAAAATTGAATCAACAAAAAACATTCAGACTTTTCAAATCGTAGGTGTTGATGAGGCGAAAATATCCAAAGGGAAAATCTCTTTTTTATCACCTATTGCCAAGGTATTAATTAATAAAAAAAATGGGGATAAAGCTATTTTAAAACGAGGCAAGGAAGATATTGTTTTTGAAATTTTGGATGTGTCCTATCGTTAAGAAAGAATTAACTCAATAGCCTAATACAGAAAATACTAGTTCTATAGAAGGCCCATAAATTTCAGAAAATAAGCAGGATTTTAAAAAGAAAGTGTATACAATTTGTATGCGGAAATACTCCTCAGGAATTTGTACATAGCATACAATAACTTTTAATAAATAGTTTAAAAACGTACCGGATAAATAAAATTTTCCGTCCGATAATTATGATAATACTAAAATATTTTGTATAATTGAAAATTAAAAGTGGAGACCAGTGACCACCTTAATAAACGGGGCGAAATCGAAAAGCCAGACGAGTAGGAAAATTTAGCAAATAAAAAAATGGAAGTTCAAAATACATTTGCAGGAAATTATTTCGACAAGATAATAAGTTTTGGTTTTGAATATGGGCCTAAAATAATTGGAGGAATCATTGTTCTCCTGGTTGGTTTGTGGGTTACAAAAATAATTACCAGAAGTGTTGGCAAAGCATTGGAAAAATCAAAAATCGATCAGTCACTGGTCCCTTTTTTAAAAAGTCTGACAAACATAGTATTAAAAATATTGGTGATCATCACTGTTATGGGGATGATTGGAATCCAAATGACATCATTTATTGCAATTATTGGCGCCGCAGGTTTAGCATTCGGCCTGGCTTTATCCGGGACGCTTCAGAATTTTGCCGGTGGCGTAATTATTTTGATATTAAAACCTTTTAAAATCGGCGACTTCATTGAAGCTCAGGGGTTTTCAGGAACCGTAAAGGAGATCAGCATTTTTGCAACTATGCTTAACACAGTAGATAAGAAATTAGTGATAATCCCCAATGGGCCACTCTCAACCGGTGCATTAACCAATTACTCGGCCGAACCACAGCGAAGAGTAGACTGGAAATTTGGAATAGCCTATGGTGATGATGTTGAAAATTTTAAAAAAGCAATTAATGATTTCATTAATGCGGACACAAGGATATTAAAGGATCCGGCAAGCTTTATTGGACTTTCCGAACTTGGTGACAGCTCTGTTAATTTCGTTGTCAGGGCATGGGTTAACAGAGAAGATTACTGGGATGTATTTTTTGAAATGAATGAGAAAGTTTATATACAATTCGAAGACTATAAACTCAACATCCCTTTTCCTCAAATGGATATTCATTTTCATGATAACAAAACAAATCAGCAAAAACAAACCACCTTATAACATGGTTATAGTTAATTGCCTTTCAATCTGAATAGCAGCATCAAAATCAAAAGAGCCACCTTCCGATGCCGGGAAAGTGGCTCTTCTTTTTATTAAAACAATCGTTATAAACTCATTCTCAGCAAATTCAGTGCTCCGCCGGCTTTAAACCAGTCAATCTGCATCTGGTTATAAGTATGATTTACAGGGAATTGATCCGTACTTCCATCCGAATGATGCAAAACGATCATCAGTGGTTTTCCGGGTGTGAATGATTTTAATCCCGTAATATCAAAACGGTCATCTTCCTGGATTAATTCATAATCTGTTTTGTTAGCAAATGTCAGAGCCAGCATTCCCTGTTTTTTCAGGTTGGTTTCGTGGATACGGGCAAAGGATTTTACCAATATAGCTCTTACTCCAAGATGACGAGGTTCCATGGCAGCATGCTCGCGTGAGGATCCTTCGCCATAATTTTCGTCACCTACAACAACTGAACCTAAACCCACAGCTTTATAAGCCCTTGCCGTAGCAGGCACAGCATCGTATTTGCCAGTCAGCACGTTTTTAATCATATTTGTTTTTTCACCGAAGTAATTTACGGCCCCTATCAGCATATTATTCGAGATATTATCGAGGTGTCCGCGGAAACGCAGCCATGGACCGGCCATTGATATATGGTCAGTGGTACATTTGCCTTTGGCCTTTATAAGTAATGGAAGTCCAAGCAAGTCAGCACCCTGAAATGCAGCAAAAGGCTCAAGCAACTGAAGTCTTTCAGAATCAGGTTTTACCACAATATTTATTGCCGATCCGTCAGCTGGTGGTGCCAGGAAGCCCGGGTCTTTCACGTCAAATCCTGCAACCGGAAGTTCAATGCCTTTAGGTTCATCAAGTTTTACTTTTTCGCCGGCTTCGTTTACCAGGTAATCTGTTAACGGGTTAAAACAGAGATCGCCTGAAATAGCAAATGCTGTGACAATTTCAGGTGACGCCACAAAACTGTGTGTGTTCGGGTTGCCGTCGTTACGCTTGGCAAAGTTCCGGTTAAAGGAAGTTATAATCGAATTTTTTCGTTCCGGATCGTCGGTATGGCGTTTCCACTGACCGATACAAGGCCCGCAGGCATTAGCCATAACCACGCCTCCCATTTTTTCAAAATCGCTTAGTAAACCATCGCGTTCCGTAGTATACCTGATGAGTTCCGAACCCGGAGTGATAACAAATTCAGCTTTTACTTTCAGATTCTTTGCGTTGGCCTGACGTGCAACCGAAGCAGCACGGGTAAGATCTTCGTATGATGAATTGGTACAGGATCCGATCAGACCAACTTCGAGTTTCTGCGGGTATCCTTTGTCTTTTACCACTTTTACAAATTCCGAAACCGGGTAAGCGGCATCGGGTGTAAAAGGTCCGTTCACATAGGGCTCAAGTGTATTCAGGTCAATTTCAATTACCTGGTCAAAATACTTTTCGGGTGAACCATAAACATCTTCATCGGCACGCAGATCAGCAATAATTCCATCAGCCAGTGTAGCAATTTCAGCGCGTTCCGTGGCTTTGAGGTAATCACTCATTTTGGCATCATAGCCAAAAATGGAGGTGGTTGCGCCAATTTCAGCGCCCATATTACAAATGGTTCCTTTACCGGTGGCCGAGAGCGAATCGGCTCCGTCGCCGAAATATTCGACTATGCAACCTGTTCCACCTTTTACGGTAAGGATCCCGGCTACTTTCAGAATGATATCTTTTGCCGAAGTCCAGCCACTCAGGCGGCCGGTAAGTCTGACACCGATCAGTTTAGGCATTTTCAGTTCCCAGGCCATTCCTGCCATCACATCCATGGCATCGGCACCTCCTACTCCTATGGCGATCATCCCTAATCCGCCTGCATTTACAGTATGCGAATCAGTACCTATCATCATTCCGCCCGGAAAAGCATAATTTTCAAGAATTACCTGGTGGATAATTCCTGCACCCGGTTTCCAGAACCCGATGCCATATTTTGCTGACACAGATTCGAGGAAATCGTATACTTCTTTATTCTGCGAAAGCGCTATACCAAGATCGGCACTTGCACCAACCGAAGCTTGTATAAGGTGATCGCAATGCACCGTACTGGGAACTGCCGTACGGCTGCGGCCGGCGGTCATAAACTGCAACAAGGCCATCTGAGCCGTAGCATCCTGCATAGCAACACGGTCGGGACCGAAATTCACATAATCCTCTCCCCTGCCGAAAGGTTTTGAAGGCAGCTCATCCCAAAGGTGACTGTAAAGAATTTTTTCGGTAAGCGTAAGCGGATGGTTTACCAGCGTACGCGCTTTTTTGATTTTGGAGGGAAGTGCAGCATACACTTTCCTGACCAGTTCAATGTCAAATAACATATTGAATGTATTTAAATATTTTGATGTTTAGCACCTACGAATTTACGATGAACTTTTTAGTTAAACAAAATCAATTGCAGTTTGTTAAATAAAATCTGATTACTTTCGCACTGATGCGTAAAAATGCCCTGAAACTATCATCAATATTGCTTTGTGGATTATTGATCTATAATTCATTAGGGCATTTTCTGGCATTAACTGTAATGCAGTTGGCCGTGAGGCAGCACACATGGGCTCAACTTTCGAAAGTGCAGGATGATAACCTGACAACTTTTATTATTGCCAAAAACAATCCTGGCCACGGATTAAAGGTCAAAAATAGCCACGAAATTATTGTGGATGGCAAATTATATGATGTAGTCAGAAAAAAAGATAACGGTAAGTATATAACGTATTTCTGTATTCGTGATCAGCAGGAAGAAACGCTTATTGCAACAACAAGACAATTTAATTCGGCTAATCAACAAATACCGCTTCGAAACACGGCACGGCTTATAGTCGAAAAAATAATCAAAACAGCTACTATAAAAGAAGATATAAGTTCAATTTCTGAATCTTCTGATATTTCATTTTTAATTTTCCTTGAGTCACATTATTCAGGTCCTGAGATTCAGATTGCGCTTCCTCCGCCGGAATCCTTTTGCTGATTTTCCCGGTATTTATTTATCTGATTTAATTCATTTTGAATCAACTATTCAAGTATGAAACAGTTAGTTCTTAACTATCCTGCTACAACAGGTATAGCAGATCTTATAAATTTATTAAACATGCCGGAAAAGTCAATTAAATAATACTTTCCCCGTATCCACCAAATTCACAAAGCTTCTTTGTGTACGGTGTGCCTTTGCGGGATAAAATATTTTGTAATAAATACTCATTTGACACCTTTTCATTCATGAAAAAACTAATTACATTCATTATAATACTATGCTCCGGAACATCTTTTGCTCAACAAGTCCATGTGATCAGCAAAACGGATCTTCAGCCGATCAGTAACTGTTCTGTTTACAATGCAGATAAATCTGTTTCAATAACCACTGATAATAATGGCATGGCTGATCTTTCAGTATTCAGGAATAGCGACATGCTGACCTTCTCGCATGTTTCATTTGTCCCGGTGAAGTTTGAACATTCTTTTTTTACCGCTCCAATAACGGATATTGAACTGACCGTGGCAGTGATCAACCTGCAGGAATTTGTGCTGTCAGCCAATAAAGTGCAGGAAAAATATCGCGATCTGCCAGTAAGGATTGATATCATTCCGGCCAGAACGATACAGTTTGGAAATCCTCAGACTTCTGCTGATCTTTTACAACAGAACGGCACTGTTTATATACAACAAAGCCAGCTGGGAGGAGGCAGCCCTGTAATCAGGGGAATGGAGACCAATCGCATACTGATGGTTGTGGATGGCATCCGTATGAATAATGCCATTTATCGTGCCGGCCACCTTCAAAACGTGATTACTGTAAATCCTGATATACTAAGCCGGGTTGAGGTTGTTCATGGCCCGGGTTCTGTAATTTACGGGAGTGATGCAATGGGTGGGGTAATACATTTCTACACCCGTAATCCTGTGCTTTCAAGCAATTCGAAAGTATATACAACCGGAAGTGTAATGTCCAGGTATTCGTCGGCTGCGAATGAATATACAGAGAATTTCAATTTTAATGTTGGCGGTAAAAAAATAGCTGCATTCATCAGTGGTAATTTAAAAAGCATAGGCGATCTGCGTGAAGGAAGCAATCGCGACAGCAAATACGGCGACTGGGGAAAGAGTCTTTACTATGCCCAACGAATTAATGGACAAGATGTTATGACAACGAATACCGACCCGCTCATTCAGAAAAATTCAGGTTATAAACAGTACGATCTATTCGGTAAGGTTTTGTTCAAACCCACTCAATATTACTCATTGACCCTCAATACACAATTTTCAAATTCGAGCGATATTCCTCGTTACGATCGTCTTACAGAAATTTCGAACGGCAAACTCAAGTATGCCGAATGGTATTACGGACCGCAAACCCGCGGGTTGATTTCGCTGAAAAACGAATGGTCGAAGGCCACAAAAATGTATGATAATGCACAGTTAACAGCTGCTTATCAATATATCAGCGAGGACAGGATAAGCCGGGGCTTTGGAAAATCGAAGAAAAAGCACCAGGAAGAAACTGTAAATATTCTTTCCCTGAATGCCGATTTCATGAAGAAAATATTCACTCACAGTGAATTGCGCTATGGACTGGAAGGGATTTTAAACCTGGTTGATTCAAAAGCGTATAACCAGGATATCAATACCGGAACCATTACAATGGATGCAGCAACACGATATCCTGATGGTGGCGACAATATGAAAAATATCGCTGCTTATGCCTCCAATAACTGGGAAATCAGCAATAAACTTATCTTCTCGCAGGGAATCAGGTTCAATTATGTTTCCCTCTATGCCAGGTATACACAGGCAATGATGGACCTGATAAAATTCCCTTTCGATGCCACCATGAAACAGGATAATACCGCGGTAAACGGCAGTCTAGGGCTGGTATTTATGCCAGGCGCTGGTTGGAGGTTTACAACAAATCTCTCCACCGGTTTCAGGGCGCCTAATATTGATGACCTGTCGAAGCTCAACGACTCGAACAGCACCGATCAACTGATCATTGTACCGAATCCCGGTTTAAAACCTGAAAACGCCTACAATGCTGAAATCACAATTGGAAAAACTTTCGGGGAAACATTTCAATTTGAAGTTACCGGGTTCTATACCCTTCTCGCCAATGCTTTTATAACACAACCTTTCTTATACAACGGGCAGGATTCCATCATGTTTGACGGAACGCTTTCGGCGGTGCAGGCGATGCAAAATGTTGACCGGGCAACGATTTATGGGTTTGAAGGAAACCTGCTTGCACAATTAACAAATTCACTTTCACTGCGTAGCACTCTAACATACACTTACGGACATGTTAAAAAAGAGGATGTTCCACTGGATCATATTCCCCCTATGTTTGGATTAACTTCACTTAAAATGGAAATGAGTAAGTTCACCGGGGAGTTCTTTGTGCGTTACAATGCATGGAAACATATTAAAGATTACAGCCCCAGTGGTGAAGACAATGAAGCTTACGCAACTGTTGATGGCATGCCTTCGTGGTATACGCTTAACCTTCGTGCCGGTTATCAATTCAACAGGCATTTTAGCCTGCAGGCTGGTTTGGAGAACATACTCGATAAACATTACCGCAATTTCGCCAGTGGTATCAGCGCTCCGGGAAGGAATGTCTATGTGACTCTAAGGGCAAATTTATAGGAAAATAAAAGAATTAGCAGTCAGGCTCTATATAACTGGCTGCTAATCCTTTTAAAAACTGAACTTTTAAGTCCGATTGCGATCCAACCAACTTTATTATTCACTATTCACTATTCACTATCCTCAGGACCCCTCTGCCCTTCGGGCATCTCCCCGGAGGGGAGAACCCTGCAAACATGATTTGTGCTTAATATTCGTCCTTTCATTATTCATGCGAATCAAGGGTTGGAGTGAAATAGCCACGAAGTGGCTAAACAATAATAACCGTGGGTGCAACCCACGGTTATTTATCAACATAAAAGGATCAGCCACGAAGTGGTTGAACAGAATTATGCTAAATTCAACCCCTTCGGGGCTGGGCATTTACTTTCATTGTGAACCGTGGGTTGCACCCACGGTTATTTAAGTGAAGCCCTTTCAGGGCTTTGCGAAAATTTAGAAATAGATTTAACTCTTGATTCGCATTATTCATTCTTCATTATTCACTATTCATTATTCATTATTCACTATTCACTATCCTTTATCCCCTGTAAACTGATCTTCTTTATTTTTGAACAATACATTAAAGGTGGTGAGACTGCCATAAATGCGGGTAATATATTGCTCAAGATCAACCTTTTCCTCATCAGTAAGGTTGCTGCCGTTAATACGTTGCTCCATCACCCGCACCCTGTCGCGGATCATCACGATTTTATGGAAAAATGTATCAATAGGCACTTCTTTCTCCTTCAGCGATTTATCGCCTGGAAAAAGCACCATTTTGCCCCCGGTCCATTTCTGCCCCATAGGAACAGTTTCCTGTATATCGCTGAATTGGCGAAGAACACGAATCAGGCCTTTTTCGATTTTCTCATGAGTAACCAGATCAGAAGCAGTATCAACAATTTCAATTACTTCAAAGCCTTCATAATCGCGCATAATCTGCCTGACGCCGTACTCAATAAAACCAATTTCATAGGCATCTGAACGAATCTGAATAACAACGCCTTTGCCAAACTGTGGGTGTTTCACTCGTGAACCGACTCCTAAAATCATCTCGGACATAATAATGACATTTATTTAGTTATAGATGCAAATGTATGATTTCTGGCTTTAGAAAAGAATGGAAAAAGTAATTTTAACTTTTTGTCGCAAAGTGTTTCAGGTATACAGTGTCAAAGAATTCGCTCCTGATGAATAGAAGGATTTTTACTTATAACTTATCATTCGTAAATCGTTATCCGTAAATTGAAGGATATCTGGATCAGCTTTTGTAAACTTTTATCTTCCCGGAATGTTAAATACCTATTAAAAAAAGTGGAAAAATGAAAAATATAGCAATTCTTGGAACCGGTATGGTTGGTGATGCCATAGGTACAAAATTAGTTTCTCTGGGTTATAAAGTGATGATGGGATCACGTACGGCTGGCAATGAAAAAGCCACGGCATGGGCTGAATCAAACGGGGCAGCTGCATCAAACAGCACATTTGCAGGTGCAGCAGCTTTTGGTGAGATCATTTTTAACTGCACATCAGGAAAGGTATCGCTTGAAGCGCTACAACTTGCCGGACGCGAAAATCTGCAGGGGAAAATCCTTATTGATGTAGCAAACCCACTCGATTTCTCGAAAGGCATGCCACCATCGCTTTCTGTTTGCAATACCGATTCACTGGGTGAGGTGATTCAGCGTCAGTTTACCGATGTTAAAGTAGTGAAAGCACTCAATACAGTAAATTGCCAGTTGATGGTGAATCCTGGTTTATTAAAGGATGCAGGAAATCTATTTATTTGTGGAAATGATGCTGACGCAAAAGCTGAAGTTGAAAGTCTTCTACAGTCGTTTGGCTGGGAAAAAATTATTGACCTGGGTGATATAACAGCAGCAAGAGGAACTGAACAGATGTTACCGGTATGGGTACGGTTGATGGGAAAACTTGGAACACCCATGTTTAACTTTAGTATTGTTCAGTAAAAAAAGGATGGAATGTCAGGCTAGTATTGCCTTATGGATGGCTAAAACCTGGGGAATAATCAAAGCGACTTCATCATTTATAACCTCATATTGAGCCAGTTTCAGTTTCCTTTCCTGGGGCCATTGGTTTTTAATACGTGCGTTTACCATTCCCCTGGTTAGTTTATCACGGGCCATAACGCGGGCAATACAAAGTTCTTCGGGTGCAGTGACCAGGATATTGGCATCGAACAGGCGATCGAACCCGCTTTCGAACAGTATAGCCGCTTCTTGTAAAATATATTCTTTATCCTTGTGCAGCGAACACCATTCATTAAAATCAGCTTCAACTAATGGATGGATCAGATTGTTTAATGCAGTTAGTTTATTCTTGTCATTAAATACAATCGCTGCCAAAGCTTTACGATCGACCTGATGCCGGGAATCCAGAACTTGTTTTCCGAATAACTTTTCGATCTGCACTATAACTTCGGCTGCCTCAAGCATAGCACGTGCCTTTAGATCAGCATGATACACGGGAACTTTCAGGATTTCAAAAACCCGTGCAACGGTAGATTTACCGGTTCCTATATTACCGGTTAGCCCGATGCGTTTCATTTTGAAATAATAATATATTCCACATCTTCGGGAGTGATTTTTAAAACCTTCACCTTTTCAGGGATTTTCACCAACATTACTTTCAGCTTTTTATCTTTTATCAGGGAAGACTGGTATTGAACCTGGGCTGAAAAATCGGAAGCTTCTATGTGCGGGAATACCGTCAGGGGAACCCTGCAGATAATCTCTACCTTATCAGGAAAAATCTTCACATTCGACCCGTTTCCTGAAATGGAGACCGGGATGGTATAACCAGCTTCGGTCACCTTTTCAACATGAATCTTTACGGTAACCGAATCAGCTGAAAATTTCAACAAATTTCTATGGCTCCCTTTAAGCAAGGCAACCCTGACACTGACACTGCTATCGAGCCTGGTCAGATCCAATTTCTGGGTCTTAACTGCCGATAATGTGTCAATAATACTTTTAATGCTCGAAACAGTTATATACCGCGGTCTGAACATAATACTGTCGGTAACATCATATTGCTCACCCAATGTATATTTCAAATCAAGCCTCACCGGCACTTGCTTGCGGAATATTTCTGAAAACTGGAAGAAAAGGGTGTCGGGTTTAATATAGGTGATCCCCTTTTCGAAACGAATCTGACTCCCCAGTTGCTCCATAAGGACGGACGAAGGAAGATAAGCTGAATAGCCATCGCTTGTCGGGTGTATCTTCAGTTTCGAAAGATTAATGGCAAGGGTCCGGCGTTTACGGGCAAATTTTGCAGTAAGCAATTCAAACCCCTGTGCATTCATCCCGATGCTTATAACGCTTTCGCCGCTGTTAACAAGAATCAGATCTTTTGGAGCATTAGTAAAAGTGATATTGTACCTGATTTCATCTGTATAATCTTTCATCAATTCAATAAACAACCACATGAGAATACTCATCATAAGACAGACCAGAAAAACAATCAACCTGGGATGAGATCGATGTTCTTTCCGGCCTGTTT
>JBBSBT010000023.1:0-13771 GCA_038250985.1 Bacteroidales bacterium | reverse complement strand
TTTAGGAGTTGTTCGAGGGATATTAACGATGATCTATTCCTCCGGCTGTATTAACTTTAAAAAAGGATGTTAATTTACAGGTATAGTGAAATAAAAGACTGTTCCTTTTCCCATTTCGCTTTCGACCCGGATTTTACCACCGTGTTTTTCAACAAACTCTTTGCACAGGATCAATCCCAGCCCGGTACCTTTTTCATTTTGAGTGCCGGCAGTGGAGTAGCTTTCGTCAATCCTGAAAAGCTTTTCAATTGATGCTTTTTTAATCCCGATCCCGCTATCACTTACGGCTGCAATCATTTCGTGCTTTTTCAATTCAACCGAAACAACAATATTACCGCCTGGATTGGTGAATTTTATGGCATTTGAAATCAGATTCCTGAATACAGTGCTGATCATGGCTTTGTCAGCAAAAACAAACGTATTTAGCGGTAATTCCTTTTTAATTGTAATGGATTTTTGCACTGCTGCATCGGCTAATAATTCGGTAACTTCGTTGATGAGTGATACTATTTCGATGTAAGCAGGATTAAACGCAATACGTCCTGTTTGGGATAGAGACCATTCCATCAGGTTCGAAAGTAAATTCATGGCACGCTTTGAAGAAGTCTGAATGATAGCAGCATATTCTTCGATACCTTCATAGTCCTTTTCCTGAACCTGCTGAACCAAGTGTGCACTAAAACCCTCAATACTGTTGAATGGACTTTTCAGGTCGTGGGCAATTATGGAGAAAAACTTGTCTTTGGTAGCATTCAATTCATGTAAACGGGTTTCGCTTTCCTTTAAGGCTTTTTCTGCCTGTTTGCGCTCTGTAATGTTTTGGACTAAAAGCAAATAACCCAGGATGTTTTCGCCTTCAGTTGATTTCATAGGGGTAATAGAATAAAGCATTTCTGCTTCCCCTGAATTGTTTGTCTGGTATTGATTCAGTTTCCTTATTTTATCAAAATTGAAAACTGCTGTATATTCAATCGTGGTTCCATGTTGCAATTTCGTTTTTAAATCCTCGCTCAGGCTGGTACCTTCAAAAAGGTTGAATCCCAAAACGTTGCTTTTATCCTTAATACCAAACATTACTAAGGATGCGGGATTTGCATCTACTTGAATTCCCAAAGCATTATAGATTTCGATACCTATAGGGGATTTTTCGAAAAATGTCCGGAACTTCTCTTCGCTTTCCCTGAGTTCTCTCTGTGCTGACACAATATTTGTGATATCGTGAAAACTCCATACCCGCCCTTCACTTCTTCCTTCAAATCGTTGCGCTTGTGAATAACGTTCGAAGGTACGTCCGTCATTAAATTCAAGAATATCAAAAGAAATTTCCTCGTCATTCAAATACAATGCATCTACCTTTTTCACAAAACCAACGGGGTCTATTAACTGATCCAGCACAAACGACATTATTTTTGCGTCATCACGTGTTGAGATAATAGGTTTAGGAATTCGCCACAGCTTAATAAATTTCTTATTGAAATTCGAAATTTTCCCGTTTTTATCAACTACAAGTATTCCGTCAGCCGTGGATTCGAGTGTTGCGTTCAGTAAGGAAAAGGACCTGGCAAGATCTTCCTCGGCCCTTTTTCGTTCAATAATATTGGCTACCTGGCCTCCTATCGAGTTCAGGAACCTGAGATGTTCCTCTGTATATATATATTCAACTTCATAATGCTGAAGTACCAAAATACCGATAATCCTGTCGGATGTCTGTAAAGGAATCCCGATCCAGGAAGGTGAATTTGAACCTACCAGTTCAACTTCGTTTTGAAGCCTGAGTTCTTCAAACATATCTTTATCGATCAGCATCGATTTGCCGGCACGAAAAACATACGCGGTACAACTTTTCTCTAAGGCTGAAGGCACTGGTGCCTGGTCATACTTGTCTACAAAATAAGGAAAGTTAAAAAGTTTTGTTTTGGGATCATAAAAGGCAAAGAAACAATTCTCGGCATAAAGCACTTTACCCAGTGAATCGTGTATCAGCTTAAGCAATTCCTGCAGATCTGTAGCCGTGGTAAGGCTGAGCTCGATCTCCGACCGTATGCTTCTTTCCAGTTCAAAGCGCTTCAGTTCGCTGATATCTTCAACCATCCCTTCATAAAATAATACCCTTCCTTCTTCGTCGCGGAAAACTCTGGCGCTCTCCCGGATATATATGATCGTATTATCCTTGCGTTTCCATGCCGATTCGAATGCTTTCACCTCTCCATCACTTTCAATCCTATTGAGGAATTCAGGGCGTCGGTTTTCGGGTCCGTAAAAATTATTTTCCAGGTTGCGTAGCTGCAATTCTTCCAGACTTTTATAACCCAGCATTTTGATGAGTGTCGGATTGGCAAGAAGTATTTTTCCTTTAGGTGTAGTACGGTAAATCCCGATGGATGAATTCTGAAAAATGCTGCGGTAGCGCTCTTCGCTTTCGTAAAGTTCTTTTTCCGCTTGTTTACGGGTGGTAATATCTCTCAATGTAGTATGGATTATTTTCTTGTCCCGGTCAATAACCGTCAGCAGCACTTCTACCGGGAATACTTCTCCATCTGCTTTTTTGTGCATCCATTCGAAACGGTGACTGCCTTCTTCCAAAGCCAAATTCATCATTTCGTTTGCCTTTTCATTCGAAGGCTTTCCATCAGGCTGAAATTCAGGCGATAATTCGGAAGGATGTTTATCAATGATTCTATCCTTGAGTGTATAACCGAGCATTCTCAGGAAAGCATTATTACACTCTATGATATTCCCGTCGATAATGATCATGTTTCCATCTTCTGATTTTTGAAATAGGTCATTGTATTTTTTCTCACTCTCCTTTAGTTTATCTTCT
Source organism: Bacteroidales bacterium (assembly GCA_038250985.1). GTDB lineage: Bacteria > Bacteroidota > Bacteroidia > Bacteroidales > UBA4417 > UBA4417. The sequence continues at coordinate 10,950 of JBBSBT010000023.1, read as the reverse complement.
GCCTTTTTGCGTTCGGTAATGTCAATACCATACGAAATGATACCTGTTGTTCTGTTTCCGTCGCGCATCAGTTCATTCTGCCAGGAAATATACCGCTCTTCACCCGATTTGGTAAGAATTGCATTTTCGAATGTTTTTGGCGTTTGCCCGATTTCTGCAATCGAAATATAATCCTTCCACATCTCCGGATATTTCCCTGTAGGCACCAGCTTTTTAAACCAGCTCCTGCCCTGAAGTTCCTGAAGGGTATACCCCGAAATTTTCTCAGCGGTTTCATTAAACAAATTGATTTCGCCTGCTTCATTTATCCCTATCACGATAACATTTGCATTACTGATGATTCTTTCGGGCAAATCTTTTGCCTGGCGGAATGTATTTTGGGAATTTTGGAACTTATTGATATTTTTCACTACTGGTTTGAATACTAAAAAGTACATTGCAGGTAATAATAATAATACCAGGAGAATACTGTCGAAAAACGCCATTGTAATGCCTGTAAGCGGAGGCAGGAAACTGAGCAATATCATAATTCCAAGCTCAATAATGAAAATCAGGAAAATAAAGAGCACGGAAAGCCTGTTTGCGGTAGCGTATATTTTTTGAAATATTTCCGGTTGTTTTTTATCGTGTGTCATCTAACAAGGTTGAGGGTACAGATGATTATAAAATATCTATTTGTCAAGGTATTTGCTGAGTATGAATAACAAGGATTGCCGTTCGATGGGTTTACTGATATAATCAATACACCCACATGCAATGGCTTTGTCGCGGTCCCCATCGTTGCTGTATGCTGTTTGTGCAATTACCGGAAGGGCGGGAAATAAATTCTTGATTTCTTTTGTAGCCTCGTATCCGTCCATTACCGGCATTTTTATATCCATCAGAACCAGATCGATAACAGAATTTTTTTTGCAAAACTCAACGGCTTCAACACCGTCCTTGGCCCTGATCAGGTTAATTTTCAGATTCTTTAAAAACACTTCAAGCAGCATGTAATTGGAATCTTCGTCTTCGGCAATCAAAATCGTCTTCGGGCTGTTCAGCTTTTGTACAAACAATTGTGGCAGCTGGTCTTGCTGTGTTTCAGTAACGATCTTTTTGTATGGGATCGTAAAAAAGAATTTCGATCCTTTGCCTACCTGGGATTCCAGCCAGAGTTTTCCCCCCAGCAGTTCGACATAGGCTTTTGAAATAGAAAGACCTAATCCTGATCCCCCGAATTCGCGGGACAGTGTACTCTCGGCCTGGCGAAAACGATCGAAAATGGCGTTATGTATTTCGGCTGGTATACCAATACCTGTATCTTCAATGCAGAATTCAAGATCTTCATTCTTACGTGTATATCCAACATTTACAAACCCGGTTTTCGTGAATTTCAATGCATTCCCGATAAGGTTGGTAAGTATCTCGGTAAATTTGGTTTTGTCCGTAATAATTATAGCTTCATTATCAGGCAAAAGGGTTGTCAGATTAAGTTCAACATTTGAATGATCTTTAACCAGGAACTGATTATACAAGAGAGTAAGTATAGAATTTATATCTGCTTCATTTTCATCAACCTTTGCCTGTCCGGCTTCAATAGTAGCTATATTTACTATATCAGTTATGATGGAAAGAAGTTGTTTGCTGCTGTTTACAATTATATTGGTAAAATATTGACGATCGCCAGGTCCCAGGTCGGGGTCATTCAGAAAACCCGAAAACCCGATAATAGCATTCATAGGAGTGCGTATTTCGTGCGAAATATTATGCAGGAAAGCCGTCTTCAGCCGGTCATTCTCTTCGGCTTTCTCTTTGGATTCAATTAAGGCATTAAGTATTTCTTTCTTTTCGGTAATATCCTCCATAATGAGGATGTAGTTACTGATGAGGTTGTTACTCTGCATTAAAGGGGCAATGATTACATTTTCCCAAAACCGGGTTCCGTCTTTTTTCTGATTTTCAAATTCTGTCTGCCATGTGTTACCTGCATGTAAAGTCTCCCACATGTGTTTAAATTCGTCTTCAGTTGAATGCCCCGCGTCAAATATGCGCGGATTTTCTCCTATTACTTCTTCCGGTTTATACTGCTTAATGGCTGTAAATTTGGCATTAACAAATTCTATTTTACCTTTTTCATTTGTAATTACAATAGCAGTCGGACTCTGCTCAATAGCCTTAATCAGTGTCTTAATTAATTTTTCAGATTGTTTGCGTTCCGTAATATCTTCTTTTACGGCAACAAAGTGGGTGATTTTTCCATCTTCATCGGTAATAGGAGAAATAATAGCCGACTCAAAATAAATCTCCCCGTTTTTTTTTCGGTTCTGAAATTCACCATGCCACTCGTTGCCTGATGATATAGTTTCCCATAGGTGTTTGTACTCTTCTTTTGTTGTATACCCGGATTTTAATATCCTTGGATTTCCTCCGATTGCTTCTTCAAAACTATAACCGGTAATTTGCGTAAACTTTGGATTGACATATTCGATGTTGCCATCAGTATCTGTAATTATAATAGTAGCAGGGTTTTGCTCAACTGCCCGCGAAAGCGTCCGAAGCTTTACTTCAGCTGCTTTTTGTGCTGTAATGATTTCCTGTTTTTTAATGGCTGCTCTTATAGCCTGTCCGAGCCTCATCATGCTTTCCTTCAGGATGTAGTCGTCGGCCCCTGACTTCATAATATTCACCGCAGTTTCTTCATTTAGCGATCCGGTGACCAGAATAAACGGGATGGTGGGAGCTGAATCCTGGCGGATCATAAGCGCCTGCATGCCATTAAACGTTGGAAGTGAGTAGTCGGAAAGAATTATATCAGGCTGAAAATTCCTGAGGGCATTAATGTAATCCTCTTTATTTTCAACCCGCAAATCAATAAATTTAATTTCGCTTTTGGTGATGGCACGTTTTATCAGGTCTGCATCGGTTTGCAGGTCCTCAACCATCAGTATTTTTAAAATGGATTTCATGTTTGGTGTGTTGCTTTCAGGAAAATTGAAGTTGTTTTTTAAGGTGTAAGGTGTAAGGTGCAAGGTTTAAGGTATAAGGTATAAGGTATAAGGTACAAGGTATAAGTTACAAGTTAATCGGTATCTTATCCACACCCGGCACTATGCACCATGCACCATGCACTATGCACTATGCACCATGCACCATGCACTCCGAACTCCGTCCTATTTTGGCGGTTCATTAAGCAGCAGCCAGTACATACCGAGGTCCCTGACAGTTGACATGAATTTATCAAAATCAACGGGTTTTACTATAAAGCTGTTGGCTCCGAGTTTGTATCCCTGTACGATGTCACTTTCTTCTTTCGAAGAGGTGAGGATAACAACCGGGATTGATTTTGTCGCTTCGTTGGATTTAATCCTCCGTAGTATTTCAAGGCCATCCACTTTAGGTAGTTTGAGGTCAAGTAGGATCATTTTAGGAATAAGATTTGTATTGCGCCCACTGTATTTTCCTGTTGCAAAAAAGTAATCAAGGGCTTCGGCACCATCGGTAATAACGTGGATATTATTTGCAATATTATTCTTTTTCAAGGCACGAACGGCCAATTCAAGGTCGTTCGGGTTGTCTTCAATTATGAGAATGTCGATGATATTTGTTTCCATGATTATCATTTTTTTATGTTAGGTAATGCAAAATAAAAGGTAGCGCCTTCGCCGACTTTTCCTTCGGCCCACACACGGCCGTTCATACGGAGGATAACACGCTGCACAATGGCCAGCCCTACACCGGTGCCTTCAAAATCTTTTTCGGCATGCAGGCGCTGGAATACGCCAAACAGTTTATTGGAGTACTCCATATTGAAACCGTCGCCATTGTCTTTGATATAATAACAATTCTCGGGGCCTTCGGTATTGATTCCTATTTCAATTACCCGTTTTGATTTATGTGAGGTAAACTTAATGGCATTGCCGATTAAATTTACCCAAACCTGCCTCATCATCGCGGTATCGCCATAGGCAGGAGGGATGTTCTGTAAACGGAATTCAATTTTTTCTTTATCCGATTCCGAACTGGATTGTTGATAAACTTCATTCGCCAGGTTGAACATATTGATTTCCGAAAAAGTCAGTTCCTGGCGGCTTAAGCGCGAAAATTTAAGCAAATCATCAATAAGGTTTCCCATTTTATTCGCATTATCAATAACAATATTCAGCATACGGTTTCCTTCCGAATCAAGCTGGGGAGCATAATCTTCCTGGATTATGCGGGTAAAGCCAGCCATGGCCCGGAGCGGGGCACGTAAATCGTGTGAAACCGAGTAGCTGAAGGATTCCAGTTCTTTATTAGCTGTTTCAAGGTTCTGGCGTTCCCGCTTTAATTCAGAAGTCGTACGGTTCAGGTCTTCGACCATAAACAGCATGGCTTGCTGGCTTTTATTCAGTTTTTCAATCTTCTCGTTCAGTTCGGCAGTTCGATGGCTGACCAGCGATTCAAGGTCTTCGGTTAATTTCCGGAGGTTGCTTTCCACTTCTCTTTGCCGGCTGATATCGATGACATTGCCGAAAACGTTTATTATTTTACCATCGCGGTATTCGACATGTCCTGCAGTACGCACCCATTTTAAAGTTCCGTCGGCAGCTTTAAGTTGTAATTCCAAATCGAAAGGTTCACCGGTCGCTATAGTTTGGTTAAGAGCCAGGTTAAAAACAGTTTTGTCTTCCGCGATCAGGTAGTCTAAGCCAAAGTCATTTTCTGATGGCTCCATTTCGGAGGGGGAAACGCCAAAAACAGCATAAACGCCTTCGGTCCAGGTAACTTTTTTTGTAGCCATATCGAAAACCCAGCCTCCGACTTTCGAAACTTTTTCCATTTCGGAAAGCAGTATTTGCCTGCTATGCAACACACTGAGCGTTTTTTTATGTTCCTGGATTTCTTCTTTCAGACTTTTTGTCCTGCTTCTCACAAGCCTGCGTAATATGTATACTGCCATCAGAGATAGTAGGGCGATGAATGGAATCAATATATACATCAATACGGTGATCAGGTTTTTATATGTGAATCGCTCTTTGCTATCGGGCCCGAACCATTTCAGATGAATTTTGTCGTAGGTTCCGTTTGCAATTATAACCGATAAGCCTTCGTTGAGCTTGACCAACAAGGCAGTATCGCCTTTTTTTACCGCAATGCAAAAATCCTGACGGAAATTATCGAAAGGAATATTCAAGGGTACAATTCCGTCAATATCAAAATCTTTCAGAAGCCGTATTCCGAGCACCCGCTGGGTAATTACAGCATCATAGTTTCCCCCGGCAAGCAACTGGAATGCTTCGGCAAATGTGTGTGTAGTAATAATTGTTTTTGCAATAGTATTGCGCCTGACAAATTCTTCGGCATTATCTCCTTCCATAACAATGATCGTTTTATCCTTCAGGTCGGCAATGGAATTTATATCCTTTGTTCCTTCTCTTACAAACACGCCTCCATGCAAAGTCAGGTATGGGAAGGTGAAATCATATATAGCTTCCCGCTCAGGTGTGCGGCCAACCAGGGGAAGTGCATCAATTCGGCCTTCGGCCAGATCCTGCTTGATTTTGACCCAGGTGCCTATTTTAATTGTAGTTTCTATATGTTCCTCTTTAGCAATGGCTTTAAAAAGCTCAATCGCGAAACCATCTGCCTTACCATTTTTATCAACCAGGCAAAAAGGCGGATAATCCGGTTCCGAAGCAATGGTGATTTTTGTTGTTTTGCCTGTAATGGTATCCTTTGCCGGGTTTGTATGAGCATTTGTGGAACAAACAAAACTGAGAATAAAAACAAAGATTACAAAGTGTGTTTTATTATTCATGAGGTTTAATCTTTATTTTCCTGATTTCAGTAGCTCGATTTCATCCCGAAGTTCTTTCATTCGAAATTCACGGTCGATGGTAGCATCGTAAAAACGTTCCAGTTCAGATACCCGTTCTTTTAGCTCTTTGGTTTTTTCTGCAACGGTGAATTCCAGTTCATTCTTTAGTCTTAACAATTCTTCTTCCGCAAGTTTGCGTTCATTAATATCCTGAACTGCTCCATTTATACCAATTAGTTCTGTTTCGTCCTGATTCATAACCGGGTTTGCATATACCTTTACCCACAGCACACTTCCGTCTTTTTTGATTGTACGGACTTCGGAACTGATCCGCTGATTGGAGCGGAGTTTTTCCAGGTCCCTGTCATCGATTTCAGTATCATCAGGATGCAACCTGGCATGCCATCCTCCGCATGTAAGATATTCCTCGTAATTATAACCGGTAATTTTCTCAAATGCACCTGCTACCCAATTCAAGGTTAACTTCCCATTTTTATCGATGTCAGATGAGAATATATAATCAGAAACGGTATCTGAGATTTGACGGTAAGCTTCTTCGCTATTACGAAGAGTATCTGCTGCCTGTCTGCGTTCAGTAATATCCTGTATAGTGCCTATCATTGAAAGGATATTGCCACTGTTATCGAATTGCAACTGGCCCAATCCATTTACCCAACAGATATTACCATTCGATTTATTGATAACCCTGTATTCCCTGTTGAAAGGTTTTCGCATTCCGATTACTTCCTCCTTCAGATACCGGTCCATCATTTCCTGGTCCCCGGGATGGATAAGTTTTTCCCACCCCATTAAATCTCTCACATATTCTTTCCCGATGCCAAAGATCTTATCGAGCACTTCGGATGATTCCCAGAACCCGGTAACAAGATCGAATTTATACGAACCTACAAAAGCTGCATTTTGCGATTCCCTGAAAAAATATTCGCTTTCGCGCAATTCCTCTATTGCTTTTTTACGCTCGGTTATGTCGCTGAAGGTAACCACAGCACCCGCTAATTTCCCCTTTTCATCTTGCATAGGTGTGCTGGTGTATTCGACAGGGAAACTTGTGCCGTCCTTATGCCAGAAGATTTCTTCGGTTACTTTCTGGGACTTTCCATCCTTGATAGATGCTTGTATTTTACATTCATTTTCAGGGTAATGTGTTCCATCCGGTTTGGTATGATGGGAAATTTCATGTTGATTTTTTCCTGGTAATTCTTCGACAGACCATCCAATCATGCGTGCTGCAGCCGGGTTAACGAAGGTTATTTTGCCATGCATATCAAGTCCGAAGATCCCTTCGCCGGCTGAGTTCAGGATCATTTCCATCTGCAGCCTGAGTTTTCCAAGCGCTTCCTCTGCCCGCTTACGATCGGTAATATCGGTAAATATGCAATGAGTTTGCTTGATATGGCCGAGTTCATCATACCCGATCCTGCCTTCGTAAGAAACTATAAAATGTGTACCATCTTTCCGGATCATCTCAAACTGGTAATCATGGATTTCACCCTCGGTCACAAAGCGGGCAAATCGGTTTTTAATAAGTTCAGCCGATTCGGGAGTCATGAAATCACCAAAGGAGCGGCCAATAACCTCTTCCCTGGTATAACCCAGGGTTGCAAGCCAGGTCGGGTTTACATCAATAAACCTGGCTTGGGCGTCGAGTGACTGGTAAGATAAGGGTGCGTTTTCGTACAGAAGCTTAAACCGTTTTTCGCTTTCCTTTAGTGTATATTCCGCTTTGCGATCCTCAGATTGATCGCGGAACACCAGTACCACCCCTATAATTTCACCTTGCTTATTGCGGATGGGTGCGCCACTGTCGGCAATCGGGCGTTCGGTACCGTCTTTTGCTATCAGCAGTGTATGATTTGCCAGCCCTACCACGATGCCTTCGCGAAGCACTCTGCGCACCGGGATTTCAACTACAGCCCGGGTATCTTCATTGATAATGGGAAAAACTTCTTCCAATGATTTACCTAGAGCTTCTTTCTCTGCCCATCCGGTAAGCTGTTCGGCTATTGGGTTCATCTGCCTTACCATACCTATGGAATCCGTAGTTATTACGCCGTCGCCAATGCTGTTTAAGGTTATACGGAGATGCTCCTCGCTTTCGCGCAATTCCTCTTCGGCAAGTTTTTGTTCTGTAATATTATTGATGCTTGTAATAAAATACTGTGGTTTGTCTTCCTGATTCTGTTGAAGGTAAGTGGAAACATCGGCCCATACTATACTGCCGTTCTTATGAATATATCGTTTTTCGAAACGGGCCTGTTTAATTTTTCCTACCTTCAAATCCCCGAGAATGCTATTTGTTTTCTCAATGTCTTCTTCATAACTGATTTCACTCCATTTCTTAGTTTTCAATTCCTCTTCGGAGTACCCCAATATATCACAGAATGATTTGTTGACATGGAGGGTACCATCTATCCCGGTAATAGATTTTCCGACAGGTGAATTTTCAAACAGGTTGCGGAATTTGATTTCACTTTCTTTCAGTTCTTTTTCTGCCAGGTGGCGCTCTGAGATATCACGAATTACACCTATGAGATATTTATCCCCTTTAATATCAATGAATCGCGACTTCCTTGTGGAAATGGTTCGTGTTTGGCCATCCCTGACTGTGAGAGACTCTTCATTTATATTTTCCAGCCCGTCTGTAAGAACTTGCTTGTCAATTCTCAAAAAACTTTCCCGTTCATCCGGGGAAACGTCTTCGGTAAGTGTTTTGCCAATAATATCAGCCCTCGAAAGATCAAAGATTGTACAAAAAGCATCGTTCACAAGGAGAAGCCTGCTTTGGTTATCCTTTACGAAAACCGGGTCGCCCATATTGTTTATGATCGTTTCATAGTAATTCCGGCTTGTTTCTGCATTTTCTTTGGCTTTTATTAATTCAAATTGAGCTCGTTTGCTTTCGGTAATATCCTGGATTACTCCAAAAAGTATTCTTTTCTCCTTATCGAAAATGGCTGTGCTGTGTATATCTTTTATTTCTCTTGTATCTGCCGTTTTAATTTTAAATTCAAGGTTATAGGGTTTACCTTCTTCTATTAAATTTTTTAATGCAGCATCCATCATAGGCCGGTATTCCGGCAGTGGAATATTTTTAATTACTTCATATTCAAACTGATGTTTTTCGACGCCATAAATATTTTGCGCCCCTTCGGAGCCTGTCATCATTTTAGTATCGAGATGCAATTCCCAGTTCCCGGTTTTTGATACAAGCTCAGCCCGATTTAAACGGTTCTCGCTTTCCAGGATTATTTTCTCTGTCTGTTTTCGTTCTGTAATGTCAACGGCTGATATAAGACATTTCTGTTTATCGCCGGATATATGTCCTTCGAGATAAACGAAGGCGGAAGGAGTTTCATAAAGGCTTAACCTGACTTCGCAACTTTGTTTTTCACCGGACTCAAATACATTTCGGATAAAGTTATTATAAACGTCCAGCGTTTGCTTGTCAATAAAATGCAGGAAGGAATTATTGAGAAGGGCTGAACGCTCTTTTCCTAAAAGCTTTGCAGCTGCGAGGTTCAGCTGCCAAATCAGCCCTTCGCGGCTTAGCGTAAAAAAACCGGTGGGAGCCAGATCATAAAGTTTTGTTGCCGAGGCTGTCTGTTCTAATGCCTGCTCTAATTCTTCTTTTTGTAATTCAAGCTCGCACTCGTGAACCTGAAGTTCATATAATATTTTTTTTGTGTCGTCATTATTCACAGATGACACTTCTTCCAGATGCTTATTTCTTAAAAGCTCTTCAGCTTTTTGACGCAATAAATCGGTTTCGGGGGAAGGTCTATCTGGTTTTTTCATAAGCTTTGGTAGAATGACTGATAAAATGCCAGGAAAATGAGGCACACTCTTTAGGTGAGATTATATTTAATGTATTTGAACTTTCGTAACTCTGCAATCTTTTTTAAATCGTTTAATACATCCATTTTGACCAACTATCTGTAATTTGTAATTTGAAATAAAAATAGCAAATCATAAAAATGGCATGGGAAAGCAGTATCTTTTTGAAGATCTTAAATTGCCGGTATTCAATTTTCTGTCCCACAGCAATTAACTGATACCACTTTGTAAAGTTACTACAAATTAAATATGTATAATATGTTTTTTGGATTATAAATTTTATTTAGAGCTAATCTTAATTACAAATACGAAAACAGTTTTCGCTATTAAGCTAACACAAGTTGGAATAATTTATTTCATTTTTTTCTACCTTTACCGAATCGTCTACAAAAGGAATATTCCTGAGTTCTATTCATTTGTTTTGTTTGGAGCCTTAAGTTATTAAATAACTCAACCCTTGTTGTTGAATTGAACTGACATGCTGATTAATTGGGTATCAGAATATTCCAGCAAAAATTTCATTATACTCAGTGTAACCCCTTCCTAATACAGTAACAATGAGCCATCCGGACACAAATAATATTAAAAACGCGGCTAAACGATTTTTAGAACTTACAGCCTTCGGGAAAGTTACTGAAGCCTTTGATTTGTATGTCGGAACTGATTTCCGACATCATAATATCAATTTCAAAGGCGATGCCGCCTCGCTTAAAGCTGCCATGAAAGAAAGTGCCGCATATTTGCCTGAAAAGAAACTTGAAATCCAGTTTACGGTTCAGGAAGAAAACCGGGTAGCTATATATTCGAAAGTTACAATCAGTCCCGGAGAACCGGGAGTTGCACTGATGCATTTTTTTCGTTTTGAGGATAATAAAATTGTCGAACTCTGGGACCTGGCCCAGGCACCTCCGGATGAGATTGTTAATGAAAATGGCCTCTTTTGATAAAGATGTAAGTTATACGGGATAAGGGAATTATGATGGATCAGGATGTAAGTATGATCTACAAAACGTGTAATACTGAATAATTATAGCAATATTTATGAATATATCGCCGGCTTTCCGGAAACTTCAAGTGAATCCTGGAAAAGCTCAGAGCGATTATTAAAAATGCTACTCCTGAAACTACCGAGGCAATCAGTTACGGAATGCCCACATTTAAGTTGAAAGGCAACCTGGTTCATTTTGCCGCTAATAAAAATCATTTTAATTTTTATACGACATCATCCGGAATTGAAGCGTTTAAGAAAGAACAATCCGTATATGAATTATCAAAAGGCACAGTTCAGTTTCCGCTTGATAAGCTGATTCCATAGG
>JBBSBT010000022.1:0-13834 GCA_038250985.1 Bacteroidales bacterium | reverse complement strand
TGTGATCGGAGTAAATATTTTGCACATGTTCGAACCGGCGCGTATCTTTATTATAGGTGATCTTACCGGGAGATGTTCCATAAAAAAGGATATAATCGCCGGGAGCAAACACACCAGGATTGACAGCTACAACCTGTATGGCATTTTCGGTAAGATCATCATAACGAAAGATGCTGTTTGCTTCGGGTAAAAGTCCCCCACCATTGCCGAACAGCCTGATCGAATTAGGATTCACTGTCGTCATATTTACACCCATAGCCTGCATTTCGGCATAAGTTAGCTTGTAAATGCCTGTTTGATCAAGTTGTATCTTATACCAGTTACCCTGGGCAAGCACCGAATGTGCAGAATACTCGCCTGATTTCAGTGCTGAAGCCTTTTTAGTACCGGGAATATATACCAGATCAATGGTAAAGGATTTGAGCCTCATCATTCCGCCTTCAGGGTTTACAACCACCGGGTTTATGGATAACATTGCCATAGTTACACCTCTTTCGATGCCTGTTTCAACCAGCGGCTTAAGCGATTCATCGGGTTGAAGCGCATAACTAAGCGAATCAATAAGAGTATTGCTTATTGGCTCCCATTCGGTATGAGTAATAAGAATATCACAACTTGCCGAATTCAGTGGCAGCTTAAATTTTTCAAAATATACAGGCGTGTAATTCTTTGAGGCATCATTTGATAAACCGTCGGCACACAAAGCTTGTAAGGATTCATAATTTATCCCCTGTATGGTTTGCAAACCCGTCCATTTCAAAACCACTTTTTTCTGAATCCCCTGCCCTATCAGCATTGAATGTGCCAAAAGGATAATTAGGACCGTGGAAAGTATTTTCAGATATTTTTTCATAAAATTAATTAAATCATTATGATTTATTTCTTTAAGATCATTTTCCCGGATGTTCGTGCATATTGCCCTGCTGCAGTGCGGACTATCAGGTTATAAACATAAAGCCCCGCCGGCATCTTGCCTCCCTGCTCACCGCGTCCGTCCCAGCGGATCGGGGTACTAACGGAACCATTCGGGGTCGATGTTTGTTCAATTACCCGGATTAATTGCCCTGATAATGAATATATTTCAGCACGGGTGGCAAACTCCGTATTTTGCTGGTTATGCTCAAATATAATGTCTGTATAGTCGATGAAAGGGTTAGGGTAATTATGAGTATTGGAGATCACCAGTTCGCCCGAAGCAAAGACTACGAAATGTATTTCAGCATCAGATGAATTGTTGAAGATATCCCATACTTTTACGGTAAGCGTATGTTTACCCGGGGCAAGCATCGAAAAAGGGAACCAGATATACCCGCTTTTATAGGTGTTTATATCCGACTGGTAAAAATCGTTCAGAATATAAGGTTCGGCTGTATTGCCATCCAGCACGGCCGTAATATCATGACCTATTCCGTTTCCGATCGTATTGATACCATTTGTATCGCTAACAATAGCATAAAGGCGGGGATTCTGATCGGTAATTCCACCATCGCGGAAACTAAGGGTGTTCATATACAGCCTGATTCCGGGGCCTTCGTTGTCGCTCACGGCCGCTTCGGATGATCCGCCTACAACTACATTGGTGTAGGCTCCACTTGCATCGCGCTTACCGGTGGTGGCGTAATAACTGATCTTCCCGAAATCATAACTATAGGCTATATCTTTAGGTACAATAAAAGTAAAACTGAAATGTCCACTTTCAATAATGACTTTACCTTTATAAAGCAGGTTCTTGCGTAAACTGAACGAATAGGTTGACCCGCCGTCGTTGGCAAGCGTTTTTAGCACTGTAGATTTGTCGAAAACGGAAGGGAAAAGTGTGCCGTTAAAATCCGTGACAAGGTTGCCCTGATTGTCGGCAATAATTCCTTCAATATTAACTTCCATATAAGCTTTCAGCGTATCAGGGCTGCTTCCGGGCGTATGGCCGTTTATGGAAGTGGTAACTACAGATAAGGAAGGAAAACTAATTTGCAGGGCTGGATCACCCAGGAGCACATATTTACGTCCATTTTCATTGGATCCTTTATCGCGCTTCGAGTTCATGATGATATCCCCCATCCTCAGCCGCCGCCCGTCATTTTTACTTAACGCATACTCGTAGAATTTTTTATTCAGTTCAAAATTCGGATTCCCATACGTAGGCCTGGTTGTTGTAAACAAAGCTATTCCCCCGCCTTTCGGGTTTATTAAAACATCTTCACCGGCTGAGCGGCGCAAGGGATCATCAAAGCGGCTGAATTCGCAGGTTGCAGTGACAAATACTGGCAGATAATTTAAATTTGACCAGTTGTTGATATCGTTAACCGTAAGCACTTCTTCGTGTGCCAAGCCGGTTTCGCCTCCATGGCCCGTATAATTAAATATAAGGCTTCCTTTTTCGATGCGCTGCGATATTGCTTTATTGACATCCGGATAGCGGTTGCCACCCGGCGTCGCCTCCTGAACATACGCATCGAGGTATATTTTATCCAGGTTAATTTCCTTATAATTATCTTCAATACTCAACGCCATTTGCTCTGCCTGTGAGATATGATCGTTATAATCTTCGTCATCGGCAACAAAGGTGATCACATTCCTCCAGTCTCCTGAAGTTTCCGCCGAAGGAACTGAGTAGTGAATAATCTTATCAACGGCCTGTTCTGCTTCTACCGCCGTATTTACCGGCAAACGGCCAATTCCGATATCAATCACATCCGCGTACGACCCGCCTTCGTTATCATCGAGCATACCATAATAATCGTCCGACACCAGGGAACTTATCGGGCTGAACGACTCAGGCGATTGCCATGAAGGAATAATATTGGTATTATCAGGGATTACATGTTTATAATCGTACGATGCATCACCAAAAAGAAGAAGGTATCGGGGCATTTTGACTGCGGGTGATTTATCGTACAGCATTTTCAGAAAATCACGTATTGCCGTGATATCAATAGTTCCCGACGAAAATTCATTGTAAATGGTTTCAGGATCAAGAACAAGCACATCAAGATCCGAAGCGTTAGCATGGAATGTTGCCAGCCGGATGGCTTGTTGCATAAATACCTTCGGGGCTATAATGATCATGTCGGCCCCGGCGGATGCGTGCAGGTTTTGATTCTGTATTTTTTGCACAAAACCGGGCTTTAACAATTTTGTTTCGTCAAATGCGACAAGCTGCCTGAGAGTATCCGAAGAAAGTTTGAATACCAAGTCTTTCCCCTCTGATGTTATATTTACTGAAGCCGTTTTCGCCGGGTCGGTTACATCCCACAGCCTCACTTTCCCGGCTGCATCAAATAATCGGTACTTAGCTATATGCCCGGTACCCATTGAACGACTGTCGCGGAAATCAAGCTGTCCGCCGGTAAAGCGTAAATCGCAGCGGGCGTTCACATCCAGCAAATCAAGATACCCTGCAGCCGACGAAGAGGTTTTATTGTATTTTACATTTATTTTAAGCGGCAGCGAAACTCCCTGCAGCGACTTATAAACGGTAGCTCCGGTTGCAACAGGACTGTCACTGTATGTTGAAACAGGTGCATGGCTGGCTGTCCACGACTGGCTGCTAACCGTAAACACAAAAGAGCTGGCGTTATTGGATTTTGCAGCTGTAACTGAACGGATAGCAAATTCTCCGCCTGAAGCCAGTGCCGGCACCTCAAAAGAATAGGTTCTGTCGGTTATAACGTCGAAAGTCTGGGCAAACCATTGTCTTCCTGATTTAATCAGGTTAAAGTTATTCTCTTCAAATGACGTATAATAATCGTATGAATTCACATTATCGGTTTCGGTAAGTGTTGGACTTTCTTTAACAGAAATACGTTTCCCGGAGCCACGATCGGTAGTAAGAAAATAACAAATTGAATCAGCATACAGGTGAGTAGTGTGCTCCCAAACCTGGTGTGAACCGTTGAATTGCCATGTAACCGGACCCTGTGCGTAAAAAAGTATCTCATCCCCCTGGTCGAAAGAACCATCATCCTGGCCGGTAACTTCAATTGCATTTTCAGGCAAATCATCAACACGTGGCTTGGCATTAGGTTCAGGAAGCATGGTGCTTCCCCGGCCGAAAATACCTATTTTGGCCGGATTAAGCGCAGCCGGACTGATTCCCATAGCCACCAGGTCGCTATATCCAATCCGGTAAATCCCGGTTTGAGTAACAGCAAGTTTATACCAGTTTCCCTGCGAAAGCGCTGAATTTGCGGCATAAGCTGCTGTTGAACTTTTCAATGGCAGGGTCCTTGCAGCAAACTGAATCCGGAAGGACGATAATTTCAATAACACGTTGCTGACTTTATCTTTTCGGAAAGGCATTATTTTAACGTTTATACCCACTTGTTCGCGACTCTTCACTGATTGTACCGAATACGTAAGTTCATCCGGAACATCAGTCCCTGAAGCCTGAATCAGCTTAAGTTCATCTGCAGTTAAAGGAATATAAACGCAATGATCCAGGGTAATTTTCTCCGAAAGATTTTCAATAAAAAATGTCTCACTCCAAACGGGCAACGAATGCGCCCTGGGATAATATGCTCCCTCAAATGAAATATTTTTTTTCAGACTGTCATCTGAATAAAATGAAACCGGTACATTCCATGAAAGGACTCGATCAACATACTCAACCTGGGCGCGCGAAACCAAAGGCAGACATACTGCCAGCATCAACACCATCAGACAAGTATATTTTCTTATCAAGCGCGGAACGTATTTAAAAATTCACCAGTACTAAATAACAAATATCAGCATATTTCGTTTTGAAACCGATGCCGTAATGTATTGCAATAGAAGGTAATTTCAGCCTAATTTACCGGTACAAACTAAAACGGTAAAAACATTTCATTATTGCAGCTGTAGAGATATTTTGCAGAAACATCAAATCTCAGCGATTTATTTTGTAATATTGTCCTCTAAATTTATGCATACGAAAGCAGCGGTTATACTACTTTTTGGAGTATTATTCCTTTCCGTAACCAGTGTTACGGGACAGGATCTGGCATTTTCGCAATTTTATGCAAACCCGGTGTATCTTAACCCGGCATTGGCAGGAAATATGATATGCCCGCGAATCACCTTAAACTACCGCAACCAGTACCCCTCCTTAGGCGACCACTATGTATCCTATAGTGCCGGTTTTGATACGTATGCAAAATCCCTTTCAGGCGGAATTGCAGTTCTTGCAACTGCTGATATGACTGGCCCGTTGGCTTCTTATTCGGCAAGCGCTGCCTATTCCTATCATGTGCAGATAAGTCAGAAAATTTCGATGAATGCGGCCCTACAGGCAGGATATTTTCAATACCGCTTGAACTGGGAGAAGCTTGTTTTTGAAGATATGATTGAGAGCGGAACCGGTGAAATAATATCCGGAAGTGAAGTACAGCCGCCAAAATTAAATATAGGGGATGTTGATTTTGCTACCGGGATCGTTTTAGGATATGATGGAAGATATTATATCGGGGCAGCGGTTCATCACCTGACCACTCCCGACCTGTCTTTCTACCAGGGCAATATCAGTCGTCTGGATCCAAGAGTTACAATACATGCCGGGGCATTATTCAATTTAAAACAATCCGATATACCCGGTAAAGAAAATGATAATTTTTCTTTATCACCCAATATTGTTTACATGCAGCAAGGCAATTTTCATCAGCTGAATAGCGGAATGTATCTAAATCTTTATCCTTTTGTTACAGGTTTATGGCTCCGACACAATTTTGAGAACCCGGATGCGTTAATAGTATTGCTGGGATTCCAGCAGCCCACGTTTAAGGCAGGCTACAGTTTTGACTTTACCGTATCGAAGTTGGGCATGCCGGCCGGCGGTGCACATGAGATATCTTTCGTATGGTTTTTACCCTGTCCGAAAAAAGAATTCAAATATAAGGCAATAAAATGCCCAAGTTTTTAGTTAATACCCAAATAAACCGTTAAAAAAGATGGCTAACTACGGCAAATTAGCAGCGAAAGTATTTTTTGCAGCAACAATTGCACTACTGGTTTCTTGCAAGAGCAAAGAAACATCGCGCACTACAGGTTGGAAATACAATGATCCCAAGAACGGCGGTTTCGAAGTGGCAGATTACAGGGAACCTATAACAGGCCCTGGTCTTGTTTATATCGAAGGCGGCACTTTCACAATGGGACGAATCAGTGACGACCCTATGTATGAATGGAATAATATCCCCCGAAGGGTTACCATTCCAAGTTTTTACATGGACGAAACCGAAGTATCCAACCTGGATTATACTGAATACCTGTACTGGCTCAGCCGTGTTTTCGGGACAAGTTACCCCCAGGTTTATATGAAAGCCCTACCCGATACCCTGGTATGGCGCGAAAAACTCGGATACAACGAGCCCCTGGTCGAAACCTACCTCCGCCATCCCGCTTACAGGAATTATCCTGTTGTGGGTGTAAGCTGGTTGCAGGCTAGCGACTACTGCTTGTGGCGTACCGACCGTGTTAATGAAATGCTCCTGGTACAATATGGAGTACTGGAACTGGATCCGGCTCAAAAAGATGAAAATAATTTCAATACGGAAGCCTACCTTGCCGGTCAGTATACCGGGCTGGTGAACAAACCTATGCGTGATCTCAACCCGAATGGTACCGGTGAACGTAAGGTACGTATCGAAGATGGTATTCTTTTATCCAAATACAGGCTTCCTACAGAAGCTGAATGGGAATTTGCTGCTTACGGATTGATTGGCAACACCCATTTCGAACGGGTAGTTGAACGCCGTATTTATCCCTGGAACGGAACTGTACTACGCACCGATGAGAAAGCATTTTATGGCAACTATGTCGCCAACTTCAAACGGGGCCGTGGTGACTATATGGGTGTCGCCGGAAACCTGAATGACGGAGCTGCTATTCCTGCTGAAGTTCAATCCTTCTGGCCCAACGATTATGGCCTGTATAACATGGCCGGTAATGTTGCTGAATGGGTATTGGATGTCTATCGTCCGCTCAGTTTTGAAGATGTTAGCGACTTTGCTCCTTTCCGTGGAAATACATTCCAGACCCGTCAAACGGATGCCCAGGGATACCTGGTTCCCAAAGATAGTCTTGGACGTATAAAATACCGGCCGGTTACCGACGAAGAAGCTATGGGACGTATCAACTACCGCAAAGCTGACAACATTAACTACCTTGACGGGGATTACGAGTCATTGGCAGGTGTTGACTGGCTTGCTCCAAGCGAAGATGGCAGTTCAACAAATAAAATGTATGAATATGGGACATCCTCTTTAATCAGCGATCAGACGCGTGTATTCAAAGGCGGATCGTGGCGCGACCCGGCATATTATCTCAGCCCGGCAGCCCGTCGCTCGCTGGATGAAAAAAAGTCGACCAATTATATCGGTTTCCGCTGTGCCATGGGCAGTGTTGGCGGTTCAGCACCGGCAAAAAGGTAAAAAACTTATTTTGTTTATAAAAAAACCCATCCCCGATACGGATGGGTTTTTTAATTTAAGTAATTTGCATCATCAAAATCCAAAACCTACATGCAAATCTCAATTGAAGAATTATATTCATTTTTTCTGAAGAACGGAACAATATCTACCGACTCGCGACAGATTACACCCGGCTGCCTGTTTTTTGCGCTCAAAGGTGATAACTTCGATGGCAATAAATATGCCCCGGCTGCAATTCAATCAGGAGCAGCCTATGCAGTAATTGATGATGAAGCCTACGATGGAAGCCACACCTTCCTGGTTGAGGATGTGCTTAGTGCCCTGCAGCAACTGGCGCTTATGCACCGCAGAAAATTCCATATTCCTGTTATAGCCATCACCGGAAGCAACGGCAAAACCACCACCAAAGAATTGGTAACGGCAGTACTTAACCAGCAGTTCAAAGTTACGGCCACAAAAGGTAACCTGAATAATCATATTGGTGTTCCTATTACTTTACTGGGCATAACTGATGAAACCCAAATAGCAATTATAGAGATGGGCGCCAATCACCAGGGAGAAATTGAACAACTTTGCCGGATTGCTGAACCTACACACGGGATGATCACCAATATCGGCAAAGCGCACCTTGAAGGATTTGGCGGTTATGAAGGCGTGATAAAAGCAAAAAGTGAATTATACGCCTGGCTGCGTGCCACAGGTGGTGAAGCATTTGTGAATACCGGAAACCAATTGCTCATGGAACTATCATCAGGCATGAAGCGGGTATTGTATGGAAACATGGAAGGCCTTCATACCCGGGGAGAATCCAGGGATAACACATCAACCCTTTTGCTGGATTGGTTTTCGGGAAAAGATACCATAAATATTCAGACTCAGCTGGCAGGAATTTACAATTTCGAAAATGTGATGGCGGCCATCTGCCTGGGCACTTTTTTCGATGTTCCTTCCGGGAAAATAAAATCAGCCATAACCTCCTATGTTCCTTCGAACAGCCGTTCGCAGGTTATAAAAACAGCCAGGAATTCAATCATACTCGATGCCTACAATGCCAATCCTACCAGTATGCAGGCTGCTATCGCGAACCTCAGCCAGACAAATGCACTGCATAAAATGGTGATATTGGGCGATATGCTCGAGCTTGGTGATGAAAGTCTTGCTGAACACAAGGCGATTGTCAACATGGTTGATGAATCCGGTTTCGAAAACGTTATTCTTGTAGGTCCTGATTTTAAAAAAGCCGCAAAAGGACGATTTACCAGTTTTACAACTTCTGCCGAAGCCTTCGAATGGCTGATAAAACAACAACTGAAAGATTATACCATCCTGGTAAAAGGCTCGCGGGGAATAAAAATGGAAAAAGTGATGGAGGCGCTGTGAGAAGGTGGAGTAAGGAGTGAGGAGTGAAAAATGAAAAGTGAAAAATGAAAAATGAAAAATGGGAAATGCAAGATTTGAAGAGTTTGAATTAAACTAAATAGAGGCAAACCCCGTAACCCTTGAGCTTTGAACATTTAACCCTTCAAACCTTTCAAACCTTGTAACCCTGTAACACTGAAACCCTGTAACCCTGTAACTCTGTAACTCTGTAACTCTGTAACCCTGTAACTCTGTAACCCTGTAACTCGGTAACCCACTAACCTCTGTAACACTGTAACTCTGTAACACTGTAACTTGTCACACTGAGCGAAGTCGAAGTGCTGTAACCCTGTAACTCTGAAACACTGTAACTCTGTAACCCTGAAACTCTGTAACCCTGTAACCCTATCACCCCGAAATAATCCGAATATAAAAGCCTATGAAAAAGCACAGTATCATCGGTATCATGTCAGGAACTTCGCTTGATGGTGTTGATCTTGCCTATTGTGAATTTGAGGAATCAGGTATTGGTTTTACTTTTTCAATAGGAGCATGCGAAACTGTAGCCTATCCTGAAATATGGCTGCAGAGGCTCAAAACCCTGCCCTATGCCACAGCGCTTGAATATGCCGAAACCCATACTTCATACGGAAGATTTCTTGGCGAGCTAAGCCGGGATTTTATCCATCGCAACAATCTGCACGTTGATTTTATTGCCAGTCACGGGCATACCATCTTCCATAATCCTTTGAAACATTACACCTCACAGATTGGTGAAGGCGCAGCTATCGCTGCTGGAAGCGGGTTGCCGGTGGTATGCGATTTCCGTACAGGCGATCTGGCTGCCGGCGGACAGGGTGCTCCTCTGGTACCTATAGGCGACCAACTGCTTTTCCCGGAATTTGAGTATTGCCTTAACCTTGGGGGATTTGCCAATATCTCCATGCAGACAAACGACAAACGGATAGCCTTTGATGTTTCACCGGCCAATATTATTCTAAATCACATTGCTTCACAAAAAGGCAGATTGTATGATAAAAACGGAGCAATGGCAGCCTCAGGAAACATTCACGATGAACTTCTCGAAACGCTGAACAACCTGGGGTATTATCATATGCCTCCTCCAAAATCACTGGGCAGGGAATGGATTGAAAAGGAAATATTTCCCATGCTAACCCATTACAATATCAGCCCCGAAGATGCCGCATGTACATTTTGTGAACATATTGCAGTACAAACAGCAGCCTGTATTGATAACGACCCGGCCAGGCAGATGCTTGTTACCGGCGGCGGAGCATTCAACACTTTCCTGATCAAACGGATTGAGGCAAATACTGCCGTTAAATTATTTATCCCCGATCCCAAAACAGTTGATTATAAAGAAGCCCTGGTTTTTGCATTCCTGGGTTTGCTTCGCATACAGGCTAAGCCCAACAGCCTGGCATCAGTTACGGGAGCATCACATAATGTTTCGGGCGGAGCCATATATTTACCCTGATATTTTAATTGCATAAACATTTATTTATTGAACATCTATATTTTTATATTTATTGCCGTTTTTATCTACCTTTGCGCCTGCAAAAAAAGCGCCAACAGTTTCGGTACGCTATTCCTGTAACAACCAAAAAAATCCATTCACTCAAATTAACCATATTTTTATGAAATTAAACAAAAAAGCAATAATTGCATTGATTACCGGTGCTTTTATGTTATTACCTGCTTTTACCTTTGCGGCCGTCCCTGCTGCCATCCCGGTTATATTCGGTATCAGGATGGAGTTTATCATTTTTGCTCTAACGCTGATCGGGGTTGCCGTATTTCATCATAAAACCATGGTGGTGGCTCTGACAGGGCTGACAGCCATTGTGCTTTTAAAATACGTTTTTGTATCCGACTTTTCATTTTTCGAACATATTATCGGTACTTCTGATGTGGAAGGTGAATGGCGTACATTGCTTAACCTCGCGGGTTTATTGTTTGGCTTTGGTATCCTGGCCAAGATCTTCGAAGAATCGGGTGTACCCGACAAACTTCCTGATTTCCTGCCCAATGACTGGAAAGGCGGGTTCGTGCTGCTGCTGCTGATATTTGTGCTTTCAAGTTTCCTTGATAACATTGCTGCAGCCATGATCGGGGGTACGATAGCTGTAATCGTCTTTAAAGGGAAAGTTCACCTGGGTTACCTGGCTGCCATTGTTGCAGCCAGCAATGCCGGCGGATCCGGATCGGTTGTAGGCGATACTACAACTACCCTGATGTGGATTGACGGGGTTAACCCCTTGAACGTTACTCATGCCTATGTTGCTTCTGCAGCCGCTATATTTATTTTTGGAATTCCGGCTTCAATCATTCAGGACAGGTATAACCGTATTCAAAAGGATGCCACCAGGAAAGTGAAAATTGATACCATGCATCTGCTTATTGTAATAATGATATTGGTTGGTGCAATAATGACTAATTATTTCCTCGATTTCCCTGCATTGGGAGTATGGATTGCCATTGGGATAGGTTCCTTCATCCGCAAAACACCCTGGGATGAAATCCCTAAATCATTGCAGGGAACGATATTCCTGATTGCATTGGTAACCAGCGCATCCCTGATGCCTGTCAATGAACTTCCTGCCGCAACATGGCAAACCGCATTCTCATTAGGATTCGTTTCGGCTGTTTTCGACAATATTCCTTTAACAAAACTCTGCCTCGAACAAGGTGGTTACGATTGGGGTGTACTGGCTTACACCGTAGGCTTCGGCGGATCAATGATCTGGTTCGGTTCTTCAGCCGGTGTGGCTCTCTCCAATATTTTCCCCGAAATGCGCTCTGTAGTTGATTATGTGAAACAAGGCTGGTTTGTAATTGTCGCCTATATCATAGGATTCTTTGTCATGCTGGGTGTAGTTGGCTGGCATCCTCACCCCCCGCACCGTAAGGACAGGATTAAGGCTCAGACCGAACAATCAATTTCTCCTGCTGTTACAACGGCTGACAGTATTTCGAACTGATTCCGGGATTAATAACCCGCGGTTAATTTTCTTCGTTTTCGCTAAGTAATAATTTTAATGAATAAAAGTATTACAGCCAAGTCGAATGCCCTGACACTGGCAGGGGTAATTATCACCATGGGCATTGTTTTTGGTGATATTGGGACATCTCCTTTATATGTAATGAAAGCCATAATATCCGGATCAAAGGGAACTTTGGAACTGGATTTTATCCTTGGAGCCATTTCGTGTATTATCTGGACTCTAACATTACAAACAACAGTAAAATACGTTCTGATCACTTTACGTGCTGACAACCGGGGGGAAGGCGGAATCATGGCGCTGTATGCACTTGTGCGCAAGCGGAAGAAATGGCTGTTTGCGCTTGCTATAGTAGGGGGAAGCACCCTTTTGGCTGATGGTATCATAACGCCATCCATAACTATTGTATCAGCTGTTGAAGGTCTTCAGTTAAAATTTCCCGGGATTCATATTTTGCCGGTTGCTATCCTTATTGTATCAGCCTTGTTTCTGGTACAGCAATTTGGTACTTCAGCAATAGGGAAATCCTTTGGCCCTTTGATGATGATCTGGTTTAGCATGCTGGCTATCCTGGGTTTCATTCAAATAATGCAGTTTCCGCTGATCCTGAAAGCGTTCAACCCATACTATGCCGTCCATTTATTATATCATTATCCGCATGGATTCTTATTGCTGGGTGCCGTATTCCTATGTACCACGGGTGCCGAAGCCTTGTATTCCGATCTTGGTCATTGCGGGATCAACAATATACGGATAAGTTGGATTTTTGTAAAAATAAGCCTGATTCTGAATTACCTGGGTCAAGGAGCATGGATATTGATGCAACACCGGGAAGGAGTAGTATTACCTAATCCCTTTTTCGCAATCATGCCATCCTGGTTCCAGCTTACGGGCGTCATAATTGCAACTATAGCAGCTATTATCGCAAGCCAGGCCCTGATAAGTGGTTCATACACCATTATCAGTGAAGCCATACAACTCAATTTCTGGCCGAAAGTACGCGTGAGCTATCCCACCACCCGTAAAGGGCAGATGTATATCTCATCCATCAACTGGTTCCTGTTTGCAGCATGCATTTTAGTAATACTCCTTTTTCAGACTTCATCCAATATGGAAGCAGCCTATGGGCTTGCGATTACTATCACTATGCTGATGACGACTTTCCTTATGGTGTTTTACTTGTCGAAAATAAAAAGGAAAAACTGGGTAATCGCCTTGTTTGCAATTACATACCTGATTATCGAAGGCACATTCCTGGCAGCTAACCTGGCAAAATTTATTCATGGAGGATGGTTTACTATCCTTCTGGCCAGCCTTATTGCCTTCATTATGTATACCTGGCAGCGCGGTCGCAATACTAAAAATCAATTTACCCGCTTTGTAAAAATTACCGATTATGCCCAAACAATAAAAGATATCAGCAAGGATAAATCCATTCAGAAGTTTGCTACCAACCTGGTTTATATTACTCATGCTGATTTTGCATCGGATATCGAAAGCAAAATACTTTATTCTATCTGCAACAAAAAGCCAAAACGGGCCGACACTTATTGGCTTTTGCACGTGCATATTACGGATGAACCGCATACCATGGAATACTCAGTGGATAAACTGATCCCCGGGGTGCTGATGCGGGTCGAATTCCGGCTGGGGTTCAAGGTTCAGCCTCGTATAAACCTGTTTTTCAAACATGTACTTGAGGAACTGGAAGCAAACCACGAAATCACTCTCGAATCAGGCTATACATCCTTAAAACTGCATCACATACCCGCTGATTTTCATTTTATCATAATCAGGCGCGTACAGAATTACGATTTCGACTTCCCGGCATTCCAGCAGTTTATTATGGATGTATATCGCTGGCTCACTAAAATGTCAACATCCGATATCAGGGCTTATGGTCTCGATACCAGTAATGTAACGGAAGAAAAAGTTCCGTTTGTGATTGAAACAGGGAAACGTAATATCCTGAACAGGGTTTAGATATCCTCAAATGACTGACAGCCAGTTTGTTTAAATTCATATTGAACCGCTTCACTCATAGAATTG
>JBBSBT010000021.1:0-14027 GCA_038250985.1 Bacteroidales bacterium | reverse complement strand
TCGCGTTCAATACCTGTGGCGTTTAGGGTTACGAGTTTCAGCACTTCGACTCAAAGTAAAAAAAATCAATGGATTATCTTTTCACTCTTCACTTTCAAAAGTCATTCAATTGCCATGTAGCTATTAGTTTGAAACCCTGAAACTTGAAACTCTGAAACCCTTTATTTTCGAACTGTTTCAAAAAACTCATCCAAAATGGCTATCACACTTTCCTCATCCAGGTTTTCCTTTAATATTCCATCCAGTTTCAGTGATGGACCGGAAGCGCATTGGCCGAAACAGCGTTCGCCACGAAAACGGACCTCACTCAGCAGGTTTCTGTCGCGGAGATAATCATTCACAATCTTAACTAATTGTTTATTGCCCCTGGCAAAACATGAACTGCCCAGACAAATAACTACCTCTTTTTTTTCGACATCCATGGTTCCTGACATGTTTTGTTACCCAACTGTTATTAATTCATTTTCTTTCAGAAAACAAATATAGAAATATTTAAACGTCAAATTTAACTGTTAAACGAATAACATTGTTATTTTTTTCACAATAATACTGGTATATAAAAAGCAATAGATTATTTTTGTGGTCAGCTACAGCAAAAATAATAAACATATGCAGGCTTCACTTGACGAAATTATCAAAAGGTACAAGGCCGGTTCGCGCGAAGCGCTTCTGCCTTTGCTCCAGCATATCCAGGTTGAATACGGATATCTGAACGAAGAAGCCATTATGAAAGTTGGACAGCATATTCAGCTTCCTTCCAGCAAAGTATATGGCATTGCTACCTTCTACGATCAGTTCAGGTTTGTACAGAAAGGGAAATTCCATATAAAAGTTTGCCGGGGAACAACCTGTCATATGCATGGATCATCAGGTATATTGAGGGAAGTGGAAAAAGTTCTGAATCTGAAAGAAGGCAATACTTCCCGCGATGGACATTTCAGCCTCGAAGCCGTAAGTTGCATGGGGGCATGCGGTTCGGCGCCGGTTATGAATGTGAATGGTGAATTCAAAACGGCAATTACAATCCAGGAAATTATCAAAATCATCAACTATTACAGAAGTATAATATAATTACGGCATACTCCATGGACGATAAACAATTTTTGATCGAAAAAGTACTTGCTGTAAAAGCTGAACTCAAAGAGAGGGAAGTAACTGAATTTTTGTCGCTTCACCGTAATGAAACAGTTTTTCATCCTGTTGTTTACATAGGTTCAGGTACCTGTGGAAAAGTAGCAGGGGCAGATGAAACATTCCATGCTGTTTCAAGGTATCTTGAAGACAAGAATATACAGGCTGATATTGTGCGTGTTGGTTGCATAGGGTTATGTTCGTTCGAACCTATCGTTGATGTTCAGTTGCCGGGCAAAGCCAGGATTTCATTCGGAAATATAACCCGGGAACTAGTGGAGCCACTGCTTGATGATGTTTTCAACAGCGAAGTCCCGTCCGAACATTTACTTGGCCAGTTTAATAATTCAATACATAACAGATGGGAGAATGTTCCATTTATCAGTGAACTGCCATTTTTCAAATACCAGCACAGGCTTGTGCTGGCCAATTGTGGAATAGGCAACCCCGAATCAATTTCCGATTACATCGCCAGGGGTGGTTACCAGACCTATCTGAAATGTATCCGCACAAGCATGGGTGAGGAAATATGTAATGTAATTAAGCAGAGTGGTTTACGTGGCAGGGGAGGAGGAGGTTATCCTACGGGTGAAAAATGGATGATGGCTCATGTTTCAGTGAGCGATCAGAAATATCTTATTTGCAATGCAGCTGAAAGTGATCCGGGTGCCTTTATGGATCGGGCCATCGTGGAAGGAGACCCTCATTTGTTGCTCGAAGGTATAGCCATTGCAGCATATGCTGTCGGAGCTACCAAAGCGTATATATATGTGATGGATGAATATAGCCATGCTTATGGTATGCTTAACCACGCAATCAGCCAGTTAAAAGAGTATGGCCTCACAGGCTACGATATTTTTAAAAGTGGCATTGATCTGAAAATAACCCTTGTGAAAGGTCCCGGAGCTTTTGTATGTGGTGAAGAAACAGCTTTAATCAACAGTATCGAAGGCAAGCGCGGAATGCCACAGCCTAAACCTCCATATCCTGCAGTCGAGGGGCTCTTTGGTAAACCTACTGTTATTAATAATGTTGAAACACTGGCAAATATACCTGTCATTCTGCGTGATGGTCATTTGAAATTTAATGAAATTGGTGTTCCTGAAGCGCGCGGTACCAAAGTCTTTGCTATATCGGGAAAAGCTATGATAACCGGCCTGGTTGAAGTACCAATGGGAACCAGGATCAGGGATATTATTTTTAAAATTGCCGGTGGCATAAAAGATGGCAAGGATTTTAAAGCTGTTCAGATCGGAGGACCTTCGGGGAGTTGTCTTCCGGCATCCCAGCTTGACCTTAGGGTTGGTTATGAGTCGTTGTGGAATGAAGGTGCTATATTAGGATCAGGGGGTATGATTGTAATGGATGAGAATACCTGCATGGTGGATATGGTAAAATTCTTCATGGACTTTCTACAGAAAGAAAGTTGCGGGAAATGTATTCCTTGCCGCGAAGGCACCAGACGTATTCACGAAATACTTGGGAATATAACCCGAAGACCAACAGGTGAATCAGGTTATGAAGTGCTCGAAAGATTTAAAGGGATAATGCAATTATCTGATCTGTCAGAAGTTATAAGAGACACCTCACTTTGTGGTTTAGGTCAGACCGCTCCTAATCCATTGCTTAGCGCTTTGAAGTGGTTCAGGGAGGAGTTTGAAGAGCATATCTTTGATCGGAAATGCCGTGCAGGCGTTTGCAAGGAATTACGGCTGTTCTATATTGATGTGGACAAATGTATAGGTTGTGTGGCATGCCTGCGCAAATGTCCGGCAAATGCTATTGTCGGGCAGCCCAGGCAACCTCATTTTATCATTGAGGAAAAATGTATCGGTTGCGGTATTTGTTTTGATGTGTGCAAGTTTGTAGCGGTAAAATTAAAATAAAGGTGAAGACACAAATATTAGTATAACACGAAATGAACCCGATCCCGGAATCCCTGAATACTTGTATGACATTGAGAAAAAATCAGAGTTTATGTTAATCGAAATTGAAGTTAACGGTAAAACGATAAAAGCAAAGCGGGGAGATACCTTACTTATTGCTTTGGAGCGAAGCGGAATAAAAGTTCCTACGCTTTGTCATATAAAAGATTTACTGCCTTCGGGGGCATGCCGCATGTGCGTGGTCGAAGTGGAAGGAAGGCAGGGATTAATCCCTGCTTGTTCGCATCCGGTTGAGGAAAGGATGAAAATCAGGACACACTCACCCAGGGTTATAAAAGCGCGAAAAACCAATACCGAATTATTACTTAGCAATCATCCTGACGATTGCCTGTATTGCGAACGTAACGGGAATTGTGAATTACAAAAATTAGCCGAAGATCTCAACATCCGCGAGCGTAGGTTTTACGGAAAGAAGAACAAATATAAAACCGATCCTTCGAGTGCAAGTTTGATCCGCGATCCCGCCAAATGCATACTATGCGGACGATGCATCAGGATTTGCGAGGAAATACAAAAAATCACGACACTCGAATTTATTGGCAGAGGAAATAAAACACAGGTTGGCCCCGCTTTTAACAAAGGGATGAACCTTTCGAGTTGTATTAACTGCGGACAGTGCGTCATGGTATGTCCAACCGGCGCCCTGGCTGAAAAACAATACCCGGCCAAGCTTCAGGATGCACTTCATAATCCGTTGGTGAAAACCGTTATCCAGTGTTCCCCCACACTTTCGGTTACCATAGCCGAAGAATTTGGGTTACGGCCGGGTAAAGACCTGGAAGGTGTGATGTTTGCCGCATTGCGAAAAATAGGATTCGATCTTGTGTTTGATACATCCTTTGCTGCGGATATGCTTGTTTACGAGCAGGCTACTGAATTTTATAAAAGACTGCAAACGGGTACTAATTTGCCATTGTTTTCGAGTTGCTGTCCGGCATGGATCAAATTTGTAGAACAAACCCACCCTGATCTGCTTGTAAATGTATCTGCCTGCAAATCGCCACAACAAATGTTAGGAGCGCTGATCACAAATCAATTTGCTCCCCAGGCCGGGATTGTAAATACTGATATTTATTCAGTTTCGGCCATGCCTTGCATAGCGAAGAAATTTGAGTCGCAGCGTGAGCAGATGACCCATAAAGGAATTACCGACGTTGACCTTGTACTCACTACCAGGGAACTGGTACGCTTAATCCGGTTGAATGGAATTCATATTGACCAGGTAGAACCTGAATTGCCGGATGAACCATACCAGTCGCGCAGCTCAGCAGGTAAAATGCTTGCTGTAAGCGGCGGACTTACAGAAGCGGTGATACGAACCCTTCATTTTATTATTACCGGTGAGGAAACAAATCTGCTTAAAATCCATGAACTCAGGTCGGGAAAAGGACGTAAGGAATATTTTGTGAAAATTGGTGAATACAAACTTGGATTTGCGGTGGTAAACGGGATTGGGAATATAGAACCGCTTCTTTCTGAAATAAAAAATGGTCGCTCAGACATTCACTATATCGAAGTTATGGCTTGTGAAGGTGGGTGTGTTGGGGGCGGCGGTCAGCCTATTCATCCCGGAACCGATAATATTAAAGCAAGAACAAAATCCATTTATGAACTTGATGAAAAGGAATCAAACAGGTTTGCCCATCAGAACGCATCACTTCGAAAGTTATACAAATCATTTTTACTTCAACCTGGTAGCCAAGTATCTAAGGCACTTCTTTTTACTACTTATGAAGAAAGAGAAGTGATGAGATAGGGAAATTCAGCTTATTTTAACCATTAATAAATGCTGGATTTTTAAAATAGAATCTGAATCTCTAAAAAGTTGAATTTTGCTCCATACAGGAACTAAAAGTTTGTAATACTGCAATCAATTAAAACTGCCAAACACTGAAACTAAATCAATCCATGAATCCAGGCACAACATCTCCGTCGAACCAGGACACCGATAAAAAGCTGGTCTTTACCATAAAGGAAAGATGCAGGGTTTGTTATACCTGTGTCCGCGAGTGCCCGGCAAAAGCCATTCGTATTATAGGAGGACAGGCCGAAGTTGTTACTTCCAGGTGCATTGCCTGTGGAAACTGTGTGAAAGTATGCAGCCAGGATGCCAAGATTTTTTTAAAAGAGATAGATCTGGTAGAGCGATTATTAGCAGATAACCAAAAAGTCATTGCCCTGGTTGCTCCTAGTTTTCCAGCCGAATTTTCTGATTTTGTGGATTACAGAACCCTTGTAGGAGTTATTAAATCTTTTGGTTTCAGCCATGTAACCGAAGTTGCCTTTGGTGCCGACCTGGTAGCCAGGTATTACAAGGAACAACTCAGCCTGGATATGCCCGCCATATCGTCTGATTGCCCGGCCATTGTTGCTTATATTGAACGGTATTTGCCAAACCTCACAACTAAACTGGCTACAGTTGTCTCACCCATGGTAGCCATGGCCAGGGTAGTAAGGAAACACTATGGCGGGGATGCAAAATTGGTATTTATAGGTCCGTGCGTGGCAAAAAAAGCTGAGTCGCCTGAAATTGATGCTGTCATCACCTTTCGGGAGTTACGCGAAATGATAGAGACTGCCCATATTAATATCTCAAAAGTTACGGCCTCTGAATTCGACCCCCCGTTAGGCGGTCGTGGCGCTATTTTTCCTTTGAGTCACGGTTTGCTGCAAACCATGGAAGTGAATATCGATATCCTGAGCGAAAATATCCTGGTTGCCGGGGGCAGGGCTAATTTTCAGGATGCACTGCGCGAATTTGAACAAGGCAATCTTGTGGGGCACCACTTGCATTTGCTGTGCTGCGAAGGATGTATCCTGGGGCCTGGTATGTCACCCTACCCGAATACTTCTCCAACGGCTCTTCGGTTTGCTAAAAAAGCAAAGATAATCAGTTATGCCAATCACAAGATGGCGGTTCTCGATAAGGATCAATGGCAGGTGTACCTGGATGAGTATTCAAAACTTGATTTATCACGCACTTTCCAATCGCGCGATATGAGATCTGTACGTCCGCCGGCAGAGCAGATCAAGGAAGTATTATACAAAATGGGAAAATACAGTCAGCAGGATCACCTGGATTGCGGTGCCTGTGGCTATGAATCGTGCGATGAACATGCAATTGCCATTATTAACGGACTGGCTGAAACTGAAATGTGTCTTCCTTATTCTATCGAAAAACTTCATAAATACATCCGTGAACTCAATATTTCGAAAGAAAAACTGGCTAATGTGCAGGAAGCCCTTCGTCATTCGGAAAAACTGGCCGGCATGGGACAACTTTCAGCCGGTATCGCTCACGAGCTTAATAATCCCTTGGGTGTGATTACGATGTACAGTAATATCCTTAAGGAAGAACTAGCCGTTGATAGTCCTATGCTGCAGGATATTGACCTGATCGTTGAACAGGCAGATCGCTGCAGGAAAATTGTTGGCGGACTCCTGAATTTTGCCCGTAAAAACCAGGTAAATTTGTCCGAATCAGATATTGTTAAGCTTGCCAGGCACAGTATTGATGCAGTTATTATTCCTGAAAGCATCAGTACAAAATTCAATGTTAATGTTACCGATCCGATTGTCAATCTTGACCCTGACCAGATGACACAGGTATTTACCAATCTGCTTAAAAATGCAGTAGATGCAATGCCCGGGAAAGGTGAGATCATATTTGATTTGGTGGATTCAGCTGAACAGGTTACGATTAGTATGACGGATAATGGTACAGGTATAAAACCTGAACATATGGAAAAACTGTTTACCCCCTTTTTTACAACCAAAGAAATAGGAAAAGGTACGGGACTGGGTTTACCAATTATTTACGGAATTGTTAAAATGCATAAAGGTGATATCCAGGTGAGATCGAACATCGATGAGGCTGTTGGGCCGACCGGGACCACTTTTACGATTACCATTCCAAGAAACAGGTTGGTTTGATGAAGTGTCATAAAGCAGTAAAGAGTAAGGATAAAGGATAAGGGAGAATGGAGAATGGAGTAGGAGTAAGGAATTAGTATAAATGTCCAAATTATGCATTATCATTTGAAGATTAAAGCATTATAGCATGAAAAAGAAAATTCTGATTGTTGATGATGATATAGATTATTTGTTCCAGATGCAGGTTAAAGTGGAACAAATGGGTTTCGAGACCATAACAGCTGAAAGCCAGGCGGAAGCTGAGAAAATAATTCAGGAAATAAAACCCGACTTATGCATTCTTGACCTTATGATGGAAAGTGATGACAGTGGATTTATATTGGGTTACAAGATCAAGCGGAAATATCCCGATGTGCCTGTAATAATTGCGACAGCTGTTACCGCCGAAACGGGAATAACTTTCGATGTTCATGCTGAGGGAAACAGTCAATGGATCAACGCTGACCTGTTTCTGGATAAAGGAATTCGCTCCGATCAGCTGCACCGCGAAATTAAAAAACTACTGAAACTATAAAAATGGCTACTTTTAAAATCCTTATTATCGACGACGAACCGGGTATCCGGGAGGGAACCAAACGAATCCTACAGAATTTCAAGGTCGATTATCCGTTTATGGATGAGCAAATTGATTTCCAGGTGCTCGAAGCCGGAACCGGGAAATCCGGCATCGAAATCATTGACCGTGAACTACCTGAGATCCTGTTGCTCGATAATAAACTCCCTGATATACAAGGTATTGAAGTGCTGGAGTATGTAAAGAATAAACATTACGATATAATAGTGGTGATGATTACTTCCTATGCTTCACTCGAGCTGGCCGTAAAAGCTACCCGCGACGGTGCTTACGATTTCATTCCAAAACCCTTTACACCTCAGGAAATCAGGGCTTCGGTCGAGAATATCACAAAGCAGATATTTCTGAAACGAATGACTCAAACACTTAATAAAACAGGTAAACAGATCAGGTTTCAGTTTTTATCCGTATTATCGCATGAGCTAAAGGCTCCGCTCAACGCCATTGAAGGTTATCTTAGAATGATAAAAGAAAAACAGTTAGGAAACAATGTTGATGCTTACAATGAAATGCTTGATCGTTCGATGGAGCGGATAAAGGGAATGCGACAACTCATTCTCGATCTGCTTGACCTTACAAAGATTGAAACCGGCAAGGCTATACAGAAACTGGAAGCTGTTAATATGCTGAAGATTATTCAGATAGCTGTCGACACAATTCGTCCCTACGCTATTCAGAAAGATGTGGATGTTTATATAAATGCGCGCGAAGAGATTCAGATGAAAGCAGATCCGGGCGAAATTGAGATTATCATGAACAACCTTATTTCAAATGCCGTTAAATACAATAAACCCGGGGGGCGTGTAGATGTTTTTCTTGAAAAACAGAATGATACTTTAAAAATTACAGTTACAGATACCGGAATTGGGATGAAACAAGAAGACAAAGAGAAAATTTTTAATGATTTTGTTCGGATTAAGAGTTTTGAAACCCGCGAAATTACCGGTAGCGGATTAGGACTATCGATAGTAAAAAAAATAGTTGATATGTACCACGGATCTATTGAAGTACAGAGCGTGCCTGACAAGGGAACTTCATTCATTATCACCTTGATTGAGCCGGAAGTATAATAAAAATATAAGTTTAAAATCATTCTTTACCTTAACAAATACAATTAACTCAAATGGCAGCAAAAAAACTCCCGGATAAAACTGTTGAACGTCTCAGCCAATACAGGCGTGCATTATTAATCGCTAATGCTACTGGAAAACATCATATTTTTTCGCATGAGCTGGCGGCCTTGCTGCATATCACGTCAGTACAGGTACGTCGCGATATTATGCTTATCGGGTATTCGGGGACACTCAGGCAAGGATATGATGTAAAAGAGCTTATTGAAATCATTGGCAAGATCATTGACAGTAAGGAAGGTCAAAAGGTGGCAGTAATAGGAATTGGCAACCTGGGCCGTGCAATTATCGGATATTTCAGCGGTAAGCGAACTAAACTTACGGTAGTGGCCGGCTTCGACATAAATCCGGAAAAAGTGGATAAGATGTATGCAGGTGTACCCTGTTATCATTTTGACAAACTCTCTGAAATCATTAAAAAGGAGAATATCAGCATTGGAGTGCTGACAGTACCGGCCAGCGAAGCGGCCAATGTTGCTGATATGCTGGTTATGGCCGGGATAAAGGGTATTCTGAACTTTACCCCTAAGCCTATTAATATGCCATCCAATGTGCATCTCGAAGAGTATGATATCATTACTTCGCTTGAGAAATTGGCTTACTTTGTGAAGAAAGTCTGAAAAAAGACCGGATTGTAAAATGATGTTGAACCAGAGTTGTAATAGTCCTGTCAATAAGTCCAGGTGTAAGTAAAATGAGAATTTTTTACGATTTTGACCATTTAAAGCCCATTCTGAATCCTGTCGTCACTACAGGGAGTTTTGACGGCGTGCATGTTGGCCACAAAGCGATAATAAATCGCATCAATAAAATTGCAAAAGCAATAAACGGTGAAAGTGTACTCATTACTTTTAACCCGCATCCCCGAAAGGTGTTATTTCCTGAAACTGCCGGGAAAGATTTGTTTCTAATCAACTCGCAACGCGAAAAAATCGAACTTTTACGAAAAGCCGGGCTTCAGAACCTGATTATAGTCGCTTTTACACCTGCCTTTGCAAGTATCTCTTCTATCGATTTCATCCGTGATATACTTGTCGCCAAATTACATGCACGCAAAATTGTTATCGGGTTCAACCATCAGTTCGGATACAACAGGGAAGGGAATTTTGATTTTCTGAAAGAACTTGGGAACTACTATAATTTTGATGTTGAAGAAATTCCGGAACAGGATATTCATAACGAAACCGTTAGCTCTACACTAATCCGGAAAGCCCTGCAGGAAGGACGTATACAACGTGCAAATGCTTACCTCGATCACCATTATATGATCATGGGAAAACTCAGGAAGGGCAGCAATAAACTGATTGAACGAAACATGAATACGTTCTATATTTCTATTGAAGAAGAGTGCAAACTGGTACCGCCTGATGGAGTGTATGCCGTTCGGATTAAAATAAGTCAGAACTTTTACAAAGGAATTCTTAACATTAAAAATAACCGTTATGGCATGGATCGGTGTGTTGAAGAAATTATCATCGAACTCATCCCTTTTGATGTTCCGGAAACGCTCAACGGGAAAGATGCAACCTTATATTTTGTGAAATATATCCGGGAGGAACTTGAATTCCTCGGAGCTGATGAGCTGAAAAAGCAGTTGGAAAAAGATAAATCTGTGGTTGAAGAATTGATTTATTGAGAAATATATTTTCAAGTTTCAAATCCCACGGATCACCCTGTAACCCTGTATCCCGATAGCTATCGGGACTGTAACCCTGTAACCCTGTATCCCGATAGCTATCGGGACTGTAACCCTGTAACCCCTTCAATGCCAAACGAAAACAGCAAGATGAAAATAACTTTCCTGGGAACCGGTACATCAACCGGAGTTCCTGTGGTTGCCTGTAAATGTGATGTATGCACAAGCAATGATCCGCGTGATAAACGTTATCGTTCATCGGTTATGCTAACTAAGGGCAGTTCTAATATGATAATCGATTGCGGTCCCGATTTCAGGATGCAAATGCTGAAGCATAAGGTTGATGATATTGATGCTGTTCTGTTTACGCATGCACACCGCGATCATATTGCCGGCCTCGACGATATCCGGGCTTTTAATTATATTCTGCATAAGACGATTGATATTTATGGCTCGCAGGTTACGCTTGACGCAATCAGGGGAAATTTTCCTTATATTTTCACCCCGGGCCTGTATTCAGGTGCCCCAAAATTAAACCTTCATCCGATAACGGAAACGCCTTTCCATATTGGTGCTTTTAGATTTATTCCTGTTCAGGTAATGCACCAGGATATGAAAGTATTTGGCTTCCGGATTGATGACTTTACCTATATAACGGATGCCAATTATATTTCACCTTCCGAACTTGAAAAAATACGCGGATCTAAAGTGGTGGTTATTAACGCACTGCGTATTTCCAGGCACGTTTCGCATTTCTCTTTAGACGAAGCCCTTGAGATTTTAAATGAGTTAAAACCTGAGAGCGCTTACCTGACCCATATCAGTCATTTCCTGGGGAAGTATGAAGCCGTAGAAGAAAAGTTACCATCCTGGGTACATCTTGCTTACGACGGACTTCAAATCGAATTGTAATACATAACTGATTATTAGATTTATAATAAATCGGATTTACTCTTTCTTCTCTATAAAAATTTTATTGTTAAATATTTCACAGAAAAAAGGTATTCAATTACTTTATTAGGTTGGAAAATCGTAATTTTGCACTTTTAAGCATAAAATACCTGTAATGAAATTTCAACCTGAAGAATGCCGGATCCCCGACCAGCGGATGAAACCGTTTATTGATGCGGATGAAATCTGGGATCATATTAATAATGCCAAACCAACAATGGAAGAGGTGCGGAGCGTTATTGCAAAATCACTTAACAAACAGCGTCTTACCTTAGCCGAAACAGCCATTCTGATCAGTGCTGACACTCCTGAACTTATTGAAGAAATCAAGGATGGTGCCCGCAGGCTTAAAGAAATGGTTTACGGCAACAGGATAGTTCTTTTTGCGCCTCTTTATATTGGAAATAAATGTGTCAATAATTGTTCATACTGTGGTTTTCGGGTATCCAATAAGGAAGCCATACGCAGCACCCTCAACGACCAGGAACTGGTAAAAGAAGTGGAGGCCCTCGAAGATAATGGACAAAAACGACTGATACTGGTTTATGGCGAACACCCTGATTACGGACCTGAATTTATAGCACATAGTGTAGAAGTTGTATACGGAGTCAAAAAAGGAAACGGAGAAATACGTCGTGTAAATGTAAATGCAGCTCCGCTCGAAATTGAAGGCTTCCGAATTGTAAAAGATTCAGGAATAGGAACATACCAGATTTTCCAGGAAACATACCATCCCGAGATTTATTTACATTATCATCTTGGAGGGAAGAAACGAAACTATGATTACCGCCTGACTTCCCTTGATCGTGCCCAGGAAGCCGGCATTGATGACGTGGGAATCGGTGCACTTTTCGGGTTATACGACTGGCGTTTTGAAGTTATGGCTTTGGTACGCCATACCAACCATCTCGAAGCTTGTTATAATGTAGGACCGCATACCATTTCGTTTCCCCGCATCCAGGAAGCTTCGGCAATGAATTTTGACGGCAAATACAAAGTTACAGACGAAGAATTTATCCGTCTTGTAGCTATTTTGCGTCTTGCTGTTCCTTATACGGGTATGATTCTGACGGCACGTGAAAATGCAAAAGTGCGCGATGAAGTAATGCGTTTTGGCGTTTCCCAGATTGACGGAGGCACAAAACTTGAACTTGGAAGTTACTCGGAAAATAAAAATGAAGAGCAGAACCTGAACCGGGAACAGTTTCATATCAATGATTCGCGGTCACTCAACGAAATTGTTGATGAACTGTTGTCGCATGATTACCTGCCTTCTTTCTGCACGGCCTGTTACCGACTGGGCCGGACCGGTGAGCACTTTATGGAGTTCTCGGTTCCCGGTTTTATAAAACGATTCTGTTCTCCAAATGCAATCCTGACATTAACCGAATACCTTGAGGATTATGCACCTGCCGAAACAAAGATAAAAGGCTATAAGGTGGTAGAGGAAAACCTGCTTGAACTCGAAAAAGCCCTTGAAAAAGTGGATGTTCCCGAAATTCGCAAACGGATTGATCAGATTAAAGCAGGGGAGAGGGATTTGTATTTTTAATTTTGGTATGCAGATTTGCGTTTTTGGAACCTTATGTTGAAACTCGATCAGTTTTA
This sequence comes from Bacteroidales bacterium, assembly GCA_038250985.1. GTDB lineage: Bacteria > Bacteroidota > Bacteroidia > Bacteroidales > UBA4417 > UBA4417. The sequence goes on along the minus strand of JBBSBT010000021.1, from coordinate 1,118 downwards.
ATTTTATATTGGATTACGTCTGAAAATTCCTGAATGATACATATAATCATTCGGCATTTTTACCCATTTATAATCTTCACTCTTTTGATAACAGGAATAGAGTTTTGATTAAGTCATGGAAAGGAATACATTGTTCTTTATACTATAACATTATCCGTTATTTTGAATTTTTCCCAATCCGTTCGAAAAGCAGCTCAGGTTCATTCGTAGTTATGAAATCGAATTTGTTTTGTATCAACTTATCCATTAATTCTGCATCATTCACTGTCCAGGCATTTAAAGTAATATTATTCTTTTTAGCCGATTCAATCCAATCGGGGTGATCCGTGTAAACCGAATAGTAAAAATCAGCCCCGCTGATACCATCTGATTTCAATTGTTCCGGTGATTTGTTCCCATCAAGATATTGGGTTAACGCATGGGGATCAATTTCGTGGATTCTTTTAAGAATTTCGTAATCAAAACTTATATAAATGAACATTGATTCAGCATGTAATTCTCTAACCAGTTTTAGTACCATGCCGGCAACCTGTTTTCCTCTTTCTTTGCTGATTACGGAGGGCTTAATTTCGCATACCAGTTTTGTTTGCGTATTATTTTCCATGCCTGCCAGGATATATTGCCTGAGTGTAGGCAGAACTTCACCATTTGAAAGTTTAAATTGTAAGAGTTCCTGATACTTTGTTTTTTCAATTTCAAGCCCATTGAACTTCGGGTCATGATTGATAATCAGCGAGTCATCGCTCGTCATACGGACATCGAACTCTGAACCTGCACATTTCAGATTGATCGCATTTTTTAACGAGGCAACCGAATTCTGTGGAAGGTTATTTTGTTTCCAGGCACCGCGGTGAGCAACCACGCAATTATTTGCTGATTCCATTTTATTTATTGTTGAATTCCTGGAACTGCTGCAGGAAACGATGACGGTTGCAATTAGTAAAAAAGAAACAAGACGCATAAATTTAATTTTAAGTAATAATTGAAACAAGAAAGGCTGCCAGAAGTCCACCAATAATAGGGCCAATAACAGGAATCCAGCTGTATTCCCAATCACTTTTCCCTTTGTGTTTTATCGGCAGGATGGCATGAATTATCCTGGGACCCAAATCCCTTGC
>JBBSBT010000020.1:0-14077 GCA_038250985.1 Bacteroidales bacterium | reverse complement strand
GCTGTTAACAACATATATCAACGAGGTGATTTCAGGAAAACTGTCAGCAATAAAAGTCATTAACTGGCTTATTTCATCCGGAGCATCATAAGCAAAAACAACTATAACCATCCAGTCACCTGCAAGCGTATTGCGGATCAGCAGGTTACGCATAAACCCTTCGTGACTGCGTGGATTATAAAAACTCCAGCCTTTCTGCAGCGTAAAATCCCTAACTGCAAGGCGTATGGCATTTGATGGTTCAGGCTGGTGGTAGCAATGTTTTATATCGAGTACCCGGTCGAACAAGGTTGGGATGTGAAAACCAAGGCCATTGGACTGACGCTGATCGTCGGGCATGGCCATATCATCTTCGTTAAGCCATCGCCTGTCGGAAAAAGTATATTCCAGTTTGTTCCTGTATCCGGTGGTGAGAGGTGATGCTAAAATAGGCCGTATCGTAGGGAAGCTGAATTTGCCGATGCGCGTAAAATGATCAAAAACCTGTTTTTGCTTGTATATTAATTGCTGTTCATACGAAATATTTTGCCAACGGCATCCGCCACAGGTTCCAAAATGTTCGCAAAAAGGCTCAACTCTGAGTTCACTGTAATGATGAAACTTAACGGCTTTCCCTTCGCAATAGCTCTTTCGTTTCGATACAACCTGGATATCAACAATATCACCGGGAACACAAAACGGAACAAAAACCACCAGGTCGTTAACCCGGGCAACAGCTTTACCTTCGGCTCCGGCATCGATTATGGTAACATTTTCAAAGAATGGCAATTGGCGACGAGACATAGGATTTACGATTTCGGATTTACGATTTACGAATAAGGATTTGCGATTTATAAATTTGGATTTTACATCCGTCAGCAAAGGTACAACGAATGAAGTTAATGATCGGGGTGATTCGGGGTTTGTTTTATTATTGGGTATAGAGCTACGGTGCGTTTCAGGGATACAGGGTTACAGGGTTACAGTCCCGATAGCTATCGGGATACAGAGTTTCAGTAGTATGGGATTATGAGGGGTTCAAGGGTTCAATGCCTGCGGCGTTCCATGCTTCGCGTTCAATGTATCGCGTTCCGGAGTTCTATGCCATTTAGTTCAAATCCAACAATTCAAACAATTCAAACTCTTCAAACAATCCAAACTCTTCAAACAATTCAAACTCTTCAAACCATTAACTATTTTCCATTAACCATTTTCCACTTTCCTCACATTTCATTCGTAACTTTGGAAAGAAATTTATTGTTATGCTGAAAATATTTTCTCCTCAACAAGTCAGGGAAGCTGATGCTCATACGATTCAGAATGAACCTGTTTTATCCATTGACCTGATGGAACGCGCTGCAAAAGCGTGTTTCGAATGGATGAATAATTACCAGGATTTAAGCAACAAATCAATCCTGGTATTTTGCGGACCCGGAAATAATGGAGGAGACGGTTTGGCGCTTTCGCGGATGCTTCACGAACAACAAATCCAGGTTACAGTTTTTATTCCGGATGAGTCCGTAAAAACGTCCGAAGATTTTTCAGTTAATCTTAATCGTGCCAGGCAAAGTGGTATTGATCCGCAAATGTACAGTTCATTCAACCCGGACCAGGTAAATGAAAACACTATTCTCATCGATGCCCTGTTCGGATCAGGCCTGTCGAAACCACTCGAAGGCATCTACAAAGACCTTGCTGAGCAAATTAATAAAAGTGAATGCATTACCATTGCCATTGATATTTCTTCGGGGTTATTTGCAGATAAACCTGTGGATATCGCCAGAGATTCTGTTATTAAAGCGGATTACACCCTGAGTTTCCAGTTTCCGAAACTTGCATTTCTTTTTCCTGAAAATGAATTTATAACCGGTAACTGGCAAATTCTGCCCATCGGACTACATCCTGATTTTATTAACAGTGAACCTTGCAGGAATTTCCTTATTGAATTTACAGATATTAAAACAATTCTGAAACCCAGGCCCAGGTTTTCACATAAAGGAACATTTGGCCATGCTCTGCTGATTGGTGGAAGCAAAGGCAAGATCGGCGCTGCAGTGCTGATGGGCAAATCCTGCCTGCGTTCCGGGGCAGGCCTTACTACTGTTCATCTTCCGGGCTGTGGTTACCAGGTAATTCAAACCGCTGTACCCGAAGTAATGGTATCGGTTGATCCTGAGGAAAATGAATGCACACAACTGCCCAGGTTGGAATCATTTTCAACCATCGCTGCAGGCCCCGGAATCGGAACCGGTAAAGATACTGCCAACTTGCTGAAACACCTCATACAGCAGGCAAGTACGCCCCTGCTGCTGGACGCCGATGCCCTGAATATATTATCGGATAATCAAACCTGGTTAGCATTTTTGCCTAAGGATACAGTGCTGACCCCTCACCCGGGTGAGTTTGCCCGTTTAGCAGGGAAAACATCCAATAGTTTCGACCGGCTTGATGTTCTGAGATCCTTCTGCATTAAATACAACTTAACTATTGTACTCAAAGGAGCATACACGGTAGTATGTTCACCCCTTGGTAACTGCTATTTCAATCCATCGGGCAACCCGGGGATGGCAACCGGTGGCAGCGGCGATGTGCTGACCGGGCTGATAACCGGACTACTGGCACAGGGATATAATTCAACAGAAGCCGCTATCTTAGGTGTTTACCTGCACGGACGTGCAGGCGACATTGCTGCTGAAGAAACAGGGTATGAAGCGTTGGTTGCCGGAGATATAATCAGTCATTTAGGAAAAGCATTTATAGAGCTGTAACAGATTTAATTTATAGCGAATAAAAACTACTGATACACGGAAATCTTGCCAACATGAGGATAGTTAAAACTTTAAATACCTTAAATAAAATCCATATATATCTGATATGCAATTTATTGACATGTCATCTTAGGGAAATTAAAATAAACTCAATATTATTCACTAAAACATATTACTTTTTAAGAAATATTGGATTAATATGTGGATAGTATTCTCAAAATATGATCGGCTGTTAAATTTACTTTGTCTCACAAGGTCAAATCAGATTATATTTACTTGCTCGTATTAAAGGGTTATAGCTCAATTCCTCTTTAATTATCCTGGGAAAAAATTTAAAACCTATACCTGATTATAGGTAACATAAGAAACTGAATGGAAAATATTCTTGCAGGTTCAAGAAATAGGAAACAAATGAAAAAAAAACAAAGTCTGATCAGGATCTTATATATTTACCCCATTGTGTTTTTTGCAGTGGGACTAAGTACAATAATAGCCTATTACACCTGGCTGCAAATATTTAAATATAATCAGCAAGTCGAAAAGCTAAAAGTTGAATTTCCTGAAAAACAACGTAATGAATTAAAATCCAAAATTTTACTATTAAAAGATTATATTTCATGGGTAAAAGCTCATCCACAGGATTATATATTACAGCACGTTAACAACAGAGTTACCAGAGCCGAGAGCCTGATTGATAAATACGCTGACACAAACAGCTTTAAAAAGGGTACTCTGCCTACCATTCTTATTGATACGCTCGATCAATTAAATAAAAGATCCGTTACCAAGTTGATCATCCTTAACAAAGCGCATGAAATAATATATCCGGAACTGCTTTTCAAGCACGAAAAAACCAATAGAACTTCAAAAATCATAAACGAATCATATGCCCTTAGGGATTACAATTCGGTCGGCGTACTTGTTAATAAGTCCTTTCCGGCTAAAACAGGTTCAACATCGTATCTTCTCATTAAAAAGTTAACCAATAACATCGAAGTTGGCATCACATTCCAAACCGGCCAAAATAAAAATATACTACAGGAAGTGATTCTTGATAGCCTGAGCCAGGTTAAATACAGAAACAATGAATATATTTTCATTAACACATTCGATAGTATGGCCTTGCTTTCACAAGGTAAAAGGCAAATTCCCCCTCTCAATATAAATAATTCGAAAGAAACAAATTGGAAGGGGATTTATGCAAAGGAACTGGAATTTGCGAAAACCTGGGAAGGGGGATTTTATACTTATTTCTGGCGCGACAAGCCGGGTGTGGAACGAAGTGAAAAAACATCCTATTTTTCAGGAATCAGCGACTGGAAATGGATAATTGGCACAGGTTTTTTTACCAATGATATCGATCCGGTAATCAAACAATTAAATGCTGAATTATGGAAAGACATTATTAATAACCTGATCCGCTTTTTTGTTTTCCTTACTATTCTTTTCATTTTAGTTTATCTTACAATGCGATATTTTGCATTAAAAACAAGATCAAACATCTTTCTTTTCCTTCATTTCTTCAAAAGATCGGCCCAGGGGATACAAATCATCGATCAGGGAAAACTTGCTTTTACCGAATTTGATACCCTTGCCCAGGCCGCAAACCAGATGATTTACGAAAGAGAAAGGATCAAATCAGTGCTTTCGGCTGAAAAATCCAGGCTCAGGTACATGATCGATGCGATTCCGGATCTTATATTTTTCAAAGATGCCGACAGTAAATTCCTGGGATGTAACAAGGCATTTGAGAAATATATCAATAAACGATCAGAAGACATTATCGGTTTATCCGAATTTGATCTTTTTCAAAAAACAGAAGCTTCAGGATACCTTAAATCCGACAGATTAATTATTCAAACCCTGGAAGCGGAGAGAAGTACCAACTGGATAAAATTCCCTAACGGGCAGCGATTCCTTTTTTATACCTTAAAAACCCCCTATTTTGATTCTGATAACAACTTATTGGGTATAATTGGTATCAGCAGGGATATAACCGAGATGGAAGAAACCCGCCAACGGCTGATTCTTGCCAAAGAAAAAGCAGAGGAATCGGATCGGTTGAAAACTGCTTTCCTGGCAAATATGAGTCATGAAATCAGGACCCCGATGAATGCTATCATTGGTTTCTCCGACTTGCTGTCCGAGGACGACCTGTCACCGGAAGACAAAGTTGACTTCATTTCAAAAATAAAAAGTTCAGGCCAATCTTTAATGGCTTTGATTAACGATATACTGGATATTGCGAAAATAGAGTCAGGACAGCTGAAAATTTCGGAATCCGTTTGTGCAATAAATCAAATATTAAATGACTTGCTGGGCACATTCGAAGAATTGAAGAACATTGCCGGGAAAAAAGGCATAAGCCTGATTTTAAAAGTACCGGAAGATGCGGGTAATCTGATGATCATGACCGATCCTATGAGATTGAAACAGATTCTCACCAATTTACTGAGCAATGCACTCAAATTCACCGAATTCGGAAGCATTGAGTTCGGCTATACAATCCAGGCTAACAAATTATCCTTTTATGTGAAAGATAGCGGCATCGGCATCCTACGCAGCAAACAAAAGTTATTATTTCAGCGATTCAGCCAACTTGATCCGAGCACAACACGGAAATATGGCGGAACTGGTTTGGGATTAGCTATTTCAAAAAATTTGGTTGACTTGCTGGGAGGCGCCATTGGGATGGAGTCGAACCCCGGTAAAGGCTCCTTATTCCATTTCACCATTCCGTTCAAGCCTGCTAAATCCAGGTTAGTTAAAAAAGAAGCACTGTCCGATCTTCAGTCTGTTAACTGGAAAGGACAAACCATCCTGATAGTCGAAGATATGATGCAGAATTTCATGCTGCTGGAGGCAATTCTGAAACAAAGTGAAGTCAGGTTGCTGCATGCTACTAATGGGCAAATTGCCATAGACTTAGTGAAATCAGAACCTGGTATCAATTTGATTTTAATGGATTTACAACTGCCGGTAAAAACGGGGTACGAAGCATTAAAAGAAATACTGGAGATCAGGCCTGACATCCCGGTTATAAGCTATACTGCATTTGCATTGCCTCATGAACGGGAGAAAAGCCTGTCATCAGGTTTTGTCGATTTTATTGCAAAGCCTATGAAAACAGAAACCCTGATTCGTATACTGTATAAGTATCTTCAAAACCAGGGTTAATGAAATATTTAGGTTGGTGGTATGCCTTATGAAAGAAGGTGCACCACAAGACCACTTCGAAGTTTCGGTTCGAACCATGTGGTTTTAGGAGGCATAATATTTCCGGTATCTGCAATATCTATAAGTTGCTTCATCGAAACAGGGTAAAGGGCAAAAGCAGCCTTCATCTCACCACTGTCCACCCGCCGTTTCAATTCTCCAAGTCCGCGTATCCCGCCAACAAAATCAACCCTTGTTGAAGTACGCAGGTCTTTAATATCAAGGATATGGTCAAGAACAAGAGTCGAGAGTATAGTTACATCAAGCACTCCGATAGGATCTTTATCATTATAAGTTCCCTCTTTAGCTGTGAGCGAATACCAGTTCTCATCAAAATACATAGCAAAATTGTGTAAAAATGCAGGAGTATATATTTCACTGCCTTTTTTCTCGACGATAAAAACATCGTTGAGTTTTTGCAATAATTCCGTAGTGCTGAGATTATTCAGATCTTTAACCACCCGGTTATAATCAATAATCTTTAGTTGATTATCGGGAAAAAGCACTGACATAAAGAAATTATATTCTTCTTTACCTGTATGATTCGGGTTATTTTTACGCTTTTCCTCGCCAACCAAAGCAGCAGCAGCGGTACGGTGGTGACCATCGGCCACATAAAGGCTTGGGATTTCTTTGTCAAAAATCTCAATTATTCTGTCAATGGTGGCCCTGTCGTCAATGGTCCAGAAATGGTGACCAAATCCATCGTCAGATACAAAATCATAAACAGGGGCATTATGTGTCACTAAATTTGTGACAATTTCGTCAATGCCTTTATTAGCCGGATAGGAGAAAAAAACAGGTTCCACATTGGCATTTGTTATCCTGACATGAATCATCCGGTCTTCCTCTTTGTCTTTGCGTGTGAGTTCGTGTTTTTTGATCCTATTATTAAAATAATCCTCAATGCTGGTGCAGCCGACAATACCGTATTGAGTGCGGCCATTCATGGTTTGGGCATAGATATATAATTTCTCCTCGCTATCCTGGACAAGCCATTTGTTGGCTATAAAGTCAGAGAAATTTTCGACAACTTTATCATACACTTCTTTTCCATGAACATCAATGCCTTCGGGCAGGTCAATTTCTGCTTTGGTAACCCGGAGTAATGAATAAGGATTATTTTTTGCTTCGATGCGGGCTTCTTCCGAATTCAGCACATCGTAAGGTCTTGATGCTAATTGATTTACAATTTCGACAGGTGGGCGCAGACCTTTAAATGCTTTAAGAATTGCCATGGGTTTTGTTTTAAGTTCAAATAAATTTGATGAATAAAAGAGGAGCACAAAATTCTGTAATAGAATCGAATGATACAACAGAAAAATAAAAAAAAATACAATTAGCTTTCAAGCCATTGCGAATAGATAAAAACAGGAAAAGTCAGGTGAAATATCAATCGTCGTCGCTGTCAACAATGCCGGCCGACCGTTGAAGCGAGCCAATTAAAGCGCCAAGCATTTTAGTCATTTCCATCAATTGGTTACGCGAATCATCATGATCATCGCTGGTGAAGAATTGCTGTTTTGAAGCCATGGAAGTATGCACAACACACTCACGCACCGAACTTTTAGCCATTTTTAAATAATGAATAAACTGGGCTTTGTTGCGCGCCGAACCTTCGGCAATATGAAGGGCTATGGCCTGGGCTGAATTGTAAAAATGCGAAGCCAGGGAAATTGAGCCGGTTTCGGGAAATTTATTTACTTTTTTATAAACCCAATCAATATAATCAAGAGCCTTCAGATAAATACGTAAATCCTCGAAACGAAAAAATGTAGCAGTTTTGTCGAGTTCAGTTTCCATTAGTGTGTGGTTTTTGGTTTTAAAAATATTCCTGCATAAATAGTAATATACTTACAACTTCTGAAATTTTCAGCTAATATACAACGATACAAACATAAAAACAAGAAAGTTGTTTGACAGGCGAACTCTTTTTTTCTTTAACTGGCTTAAAGCGGATCAACTTTGCAATTTCAATTAATACAAACTCTTTTCCGACAATCTTCCTGAGCCATTTAATATCATCTTAATAACTCTGCTATTCTATTTATTTACCTGGAATGTAGTGTCATTTTTAGTGAAAAAATTTACAATTTGCCTGGCAGCGGCTAAACCGGCATTAATGTTGGCCTCCGCAGTCTGGGCGCCCATTTTTTTCGGCGTAAAATAATACCTGCCTAAATATTTTTCGGCAATCAAACTTTTACTATCCGGTTCAACATCCGAAACATATTTGAAATCAGCTCTTTCGGCAAACATTTTTAATAAGCCTTCCTCATCAATCACATCTTTACGTGCCGTATTAACCAGGATAGCCCCTTTGGGCATCAGCGAAAGCAACTCGAAGTTTATTGATTTCTTTGTTTGTGCATTTACTGGCATATGCAACGATACATACTGGCAGGTTTTATAAAGTTCATTCACATTTTCCAGGTAATGAATTCCCTCAGCTTCAATCGCTTTTTTATCAACGAACGGATCGTAGGCATATACTTCCATTCCGAAACCGTGAGCAATCACCGCTACCGCTTTTCCAACATATCCAAAAGCATGCAAACCGAGTTTTTTGCCTTTCAGTTCAGTGCCTGATGATCCGTAGAAATTATTCCGTGCAGCATATACCATCATGCCAACGGCCAGTTCAGCAACAGCATTTGAATTCTGTCCCGGGGTATTCATGGCAACCACATTTTTTGCTTTTGCTGTGGCAAGGTCAATATTATCATACCCTGCTCCTGCCCTGACTACTATTTTTAGTTTTTTTGCCGCATCAATAACATCGCTGTCAATAATATCACTCCTGATAATAATTGCATCAGCATCTGCAACTGCTTTCATGAGTTCCGCTTTTTGCGTGTAACTTTCGAACAGCACCATTTTGAAACCGGCTTCTTCAATTATCTTTTTCATACCATCAACTGCCGTTTTTGCAAATGGTTTTTCAGTGGCTACCAGTATTTTTTTCATTTGATAAAGTTTTGATTATTAGATAAATGAAAATTCATGATCAGCTGTTTGCTTTTTCAAATTCGTTCATACAACTGATTAGTGCCTGAACACTTTCGATTGGCAGCGCATTGTATGTCGAAGCTCTGAAACCGCCTACCGAACGATGCCCCTTTATTCCTACCATTCCTTTTGTTTTCGCAAATTCCATAAAGGCGTCCTCTTTATCCTTGTATTGCTCTTTCATCACAAAACATATGTTCATAAGCGAACGGGCATCTTTTGCGGCTGTGCCTTCAAACATTTTACTTGAATCTATAGCAGTATAAAGCAAATTGGCTTTTTCAATATCCATTTCTTCCATTTTTTTAACACCGCCCATTTCTTTTACCCATTTCAGTGTTTCCTTTAAAGTGAAGATACTCACGCAAGGAGGTGTATTAAACATGGATCCTTCTTTAATATGTATACGGTAATCGAGCATCGACGGAATGGCACGTTCCACTTTTCCGAGTATATCTTCACGGATGATTACGAATGTTACCCCTGCAGGTCCTGCATTTTTTTGTGCGCCGCCGTAAATCATTGCGTATTTCGACACATCTATCGGCCGGCTAAATATATCGCTCGACATGTCAGCAATTAAAGGAACCGGACTGTCAAAATCTGTCCTGATCTCAGTACCATATATCGTATTGTTGGTAGTTATATGGAAATAATCTGCATCAGCTGGGATTTGCCAGTTTGAAGGGATGTAACTGAAATTTTTATCCGCCGAAGACCCAATTACAGCCACTTCACCGAATAATTTAGCTTCTTTGATGGCTTTTTTAGCCCAAACGCCGGTTTCGAGGTAGGCCGCTTTCTTGTTCATTAAATTAAACGGAATCATACAGAATTGCAGGCTGGCACCGCCTCCCAGGAAAAGCACCTGGTATCCTGCAGGAATATTAAGCACTTCTTTAAACAATGCAACAGCTTCGTCCATTACTGCCTGAAAGTCCTTGCTGCGATGTGATATTTCGAGCAGCGACATTCCGATACCATTCAAATCAAGTATAGCTTTAGCTGTATTTTCGATTGCAATTCGTGGGAGAATTGATGGACCTGCATTAAAGTTGTGTTTTTTCATCTCTCTAAGTTTTTTATATTGTTGATTTACTGTCGTTTAAATTGAATAATTAATTATTTCCTAATCATTCAGGCAACCAAAATAAATTGTTGCAAAACTATGAAATTATTACTGTCAAGGCAAGTAAAAATAAGAATTTATTTGTTGTTTTTCTACATAAATTTAGTCTTATATTACAAAATATAGATATCTGAATCTGTAAAACAATGGTCGGAATATTCAGGTATCTATTATAAAAAAACACATAAATGGCTGATTATTATTCGTTTTCCTTAATCATCGGGTATTTAATTCTGAATAAAATCAGTAATGAGGAAATTTAAATGGATTCAGTAAGAATCGTATATTTATTTTGAATGAATCATCGGCCAGACTAAGCTGTAATGAATTATTTCTTCTGATTCGTCCGGTTTGTAACATCAATATCTTCGACTAAAACCCAATAGCCATTTCTGAAAATATAACCATCATAGGTATCGCCGGCCGGTACATAATATTTTGGCATTCCTGCAAACGAAGGATCCATAGGTATAAGACGGTCCATCACGATAAGCCAGGCATTTTCTTTTTTAACACGTTTCCCCTTATTTACCAATATAGATTGGTAATCATAGCGTATCAGCATATTTGATTTTTCGGCATACTCCTTTGCTATGCGGAATTTTATTCCCTGATCTGTTTTAAAAACCGGCATTCCAAACACAATATTTCCACTTTGATCAACCGATAAAATATCTATAATCTTACGGTTCGAAACTGACGTATAGCCATCCCAGCCAAGTAAAGTGTATGCTTTACGATTGTCAATTTTAACTTCGATCAACTTGTAATAAAGTGCACCGTACCACATCTGCGGCGTTATTGTCTTTGCTTCGAAACCAGCTTGATCGGCATAAACAGAGCGTAAGGGTATTACAACCGTACTATCATTGGTAAATTGTATAAACCCGAAATATTTGTTTGTGCCGTCATCCAGCGGAACATTCCAGGTAAAGATGCGCATGGCTCCGTCGTCTGAAGCAACTCTGGTAATTCCCCGGATGGAATCAAGCGGTAGGGCTTTTGATGAGCCTGATTCAAGTAAAGTTTGAAATTTTTTAAATAAAATATCACTGGCCTGTAAACGTGCTGTGTCTGACTTTTGTTTCCAGATGAGTATGCTCAGTTTACTTAATGAATCCTGGATCGCTGAGTTATTGTCAAATGACTGACCAATGGCACTCTGAAAAGTAAGAATAAATGCAAGTGACAATGCCAGGATACTGATTTTCATTTCAAAAATCTTCAATAAATTACGGATTAATGGCAAAAGTATGATTTTTACAGGTAATTTCGCCGATGCATAATTGGTAAAAACGTTTGAAAGACTAAAAAAGTATGATTCAATCTTCGGAACTTGATTCACGTATATCCGCATTTACAGAACTTGGAAAAATTATGGGCCGGGCTGCGGAAAGCTATGCCATGCCCGACACTGATTTTAAAGATCAGTACCCTGAATTATACCATTCGCTGCAGTCTGCCAGCCAGTTTAACCCATGGTTTACGCCGGCAAGCATTGCTTTTGCTTTCCATTCCTGGAAACAAGTCTTAACGCCGGAAGCAATCCGGACCTGGATCAAGGTTTATATAGATGGCAAACAGGATTCTGAACCAAAAAAGATTGCTGTAATCATGGCGGGCAATATACCCATTGTCGGGTTTCATGATTTTATGTGCGTATTGATATCCGGCAATAATTTTATCGGGAAACTCTCGTCGGAGGATAAAATATTGCTCCCTGCTTTGGCTGATGAACTTTGTCGCATCAGGCCTGCATTCACTAAAATGATTCATTTCACCGAAAGCACCCTAAAAGATTTTGATGCCATTATTGCAACCGGAAGCAATAATACAGCCAGGTATTTTGAATATTATTTTTCGAAATACCAACATATTATACGGAAAAACAGGAACGGCATAGCGGTATTGTCAGGGAACGAAAATGAACAGTCGTTGAAAAAGCTTGGTTCCGACATTTGTATGTATTTCGGCCTGGGTTGCCGCAATGTTTCAAAAGTTTTTATTCCATCCGGGTTTGACACGAAAAGGCTTTTTGCTGCCATCGAACCCTATAAAACGGCCCTGTACGATCATTTCAAATACATGAACAACCACAGTTATCAGCGGTCCATTTACCTGCTGAATAAAACGCCCCATCTCGACAACGATGTATTAATACTGTCTGAATCCGGGCAGTACTCCTCTCCCATTCCGGTGCTTTATTACCAGTTTTATGAGAATATCGAAACATTAAAGCAACAGCTTCAGCTGGATGACGAGCTCATTCAATGCATTGCCACTGATACATATACAGGAAATAAAACCGTTCCACTGGGTGGCACGCAAAGCCCGGGATTAGCCGATTATGCGGATGGAATTGATACCATGAAGTTCATACTTGGCCAATAAACAAATACCCGGTAAAACTTACTGACAAAATATTGTTGAATAAAAAGTAACGAATATTTGTTTGTGAGTAAAAAATGTTTAATTTTGCAGCCCTGAAAATAAAGCTGAAAGCATCATGAGAAAAGACATTCACCCTAAGGAATACCGCCTTGTAGTTTTTAAAGATATATCGAACGATTTTTCGTTTATCACACGTTCGACCGTAAGCACCAAGGAGTCCGTTACATGGGAAGATGGAAAAGAATATCCACTTGTAAAACTGGAAATTTCGAATACGTCGCATCCTTATTATACCGGAAAAATCAAACTGATTGATACTACAGGCCGCGTTGATAAATTCCGTCAGAAAATGGAAAAATCAGCACAAATGAAGACTAAGAATTCTTAGTACTCAATATCATTCTGAAAAATATCAGAGCTATCCGGTTTGGATAGCTTTTTTTTTGCGACAGGTTCAATTTATCAACAGCCTGAATTTTTGTATTGCCGGGTAAACATATGCTTGTATCTTTAAAGCGGTTTTATGAAAATAACGCTTTATGAAAAATTATATACTTTTTGATGATGAAAGTCGTATCTCATTGCGGCCACTCACTTTTTTCAGACCTGTCAGTGCAATACGTTTAGGCATTCTCACCATTAGTGAAAAATGGGAAAAGCACCTGGATTCGCCGGTTTCTTTTCTCACCGAAATATACCTCCAGGAGAAATATACACTAAAAGTCGGTAACGACAATTTTCTTATCAACGGTTCTATATTGCCCAGCCAGGAGCTAACGGCTGAAATTGAGTCACTCGATAACGATACTTCCTTAATGGCTGGTGAAACGGTGGTTGCCATTCATCTTACCGCCGAAAACCTCAGTCATTTCAGGCAGGGCATTTCTCCTGATCTAAAAATCCGCGAATCGACAACTCCTTTTGTTAAACTAAAACATACCTGGGATATTTTCGGGAATAACCAAAAAGCAATTGTTGATGATTATAAACTCATCACCCGAAACCGGGAATCGGCTGAAATATCATCAACCAACCAGCTACTGGGAAACAATTTGTTTGTCGAGGAAGGTGCAACTATCGAATGCTCATCCATTAACACTCTCAAAGGTCCTGTATATGTCGGGAAGCATGCCGAAATAATGCAGGGATGTCATATCGAAGGACCGGTTGCTTTATGCGAGCATTCTGTTTTAAAAATGGGAGCATTTGTTTACAAGGGCACTACGCTCGGGCCGTATTGCAAAGCAGGCGGCGAAATAAGCAACAGCGTGTTGTTTGGCTATTCCAGTAAAGCTCACGATGGATTTATGGGTGATTCGGTACTTGCCGAATGGTGCAACCTGGGTGCGGGAACCACCATCAGCAACCTGAAAAACAATTACGAATTCGTAAAACAATGGAGCTACGGTTCCACAAAATTCGTCAGCACCGGGCTTCAATTTTGCGGACTGGTTTTAGGCGATCATTGCAAAACCGGGATAAATTCCACATTCAACTCAGGAACAACGGCAGGCGTTTGTTCCAATATCTTCGGGGCAGGTTACCAGCGTAATTTCATTCCGTCCTTTGTTTGGGGCGGCACTTC
>JBBSBT010000019.1:0-14338 GCA_038250985.1 Bacteroidales bacterium | reverse complement strand
CTAATCATAGCCCATTCCGATTTTTTACTTTTCAGGTAATCCAGATATCGGACCATCCGCTGGTTTTCCGGCTTTACCAGTTGCGGGTCATCATCAAGAAGTTTCCCGGCAACATTTCTTGCCGCCCTGAGCATTTGCTCATCTCTTACAATATCAGCCAGTTTCAGGTCAAGAATGCCACTCTGCCGCGTACCTTCCAGATCGCCGGGCCCGCGTAACTTCAGGTCAACGTCAGATATTTCGAAACCATCCGTGGTACGAACCATGGTTTCAATACGTGTACGTCCATCAGCAGTAAGATTAAAGCCGGTCATGAGTACACAATGTGATTGGTCAGCGCCACGTCCTACCCTGCCCCTGAGCTGATGCAATTGCGACAGCCCGAACCGTTCCGCATTTTCAATCACCATCACCGAAGCATTTGGCACGTCCACACCAACTTCAATTACAGTGGTGGCAACCATAATCTGGGTTTCGCCATTCTTGAACCGCAGCATCTCAGTATCTTTTTCATCCGCTTTCATTCGCCCGTGAACCATACTTAACGTATACCTGGGCGCAGGGAAAACCTGTTTCAACTGATCAAACCCCTCGTTTAGATTTTTCAAATCAAGCGTTTCCGATTCCTCTATCAGCGGGTAAACCACGTATATCTGGCGGCCTTCGGCAATTTGCTGCCGCATGAAATTGTAAACCTTATCGTGCCCAGCTTCATAAAAATGATACGTTTTAATGGCTTTGCGGCCCGGCGGCAATTCATCGATCACCGAAAGATCAAGGTCGCCATACACGGTCATAGCCAACGTACGCGGAATTGGTGTTGCTGTCATAACCAACACATGAGGCGGAACTTCGCTCTTACTCCACATTTTTGCACGCTGCGCCACACCAAAGCGGTGCTGTTCATCAACCACAACCAGCCCGAGTTTGCTGAACTTTACAGCATCCTCAATAAGCGCGTGGGTTCCAATAATAATATGCAACTCTCCCGACTGAAGCATAGGATGAATTTCCTTGCGGCGTGCTTTTTTGGTACTTCCGGTAAGCAAGTCTACGGTTACATTCATACCCTTCAAGAACTTTGTTATGGTTGTATAATGCTGGTTGGCCAGGATTTCGGTAGGGGCCATCAGGCAAGCCTGGTAACCATTGTCGAGGGCTATCAGCATACACATAAGGGCAACAAGCGTTTTTCCGCTGCCCACATCACCCTGAAGTAGCCTGTTCATTTGTTTTCCGGAGCCAAGGTCAGCACGAATTTCTCGTATCACTTTCTTCTGAGCGTTGGTGAGTTCAAAAGGTAGATTCTCCTTGTAGAAAACGTTAAACAATTCGCCAATCGTGCCAAACACATTTCCACGGATTTTTAGAGAGCGGTTAAGTTTGTACCGCAATAGCCTAAGCTGGATAAAGAATAGTTCATCAAATTTGAGCCTGGCACGGGCTTTTTCAAGATTTTCAATATCCGGAGGAAAATGAATATGCATCAAAGCTTCCTCGCGTCCCAAGAATTTGAACTCATGGATTATATCTTTACTAAGTGTTTCGGGTATTACGCCTTTTAATTGCGTAATCAGGGTACGGGTAATTTTTGAGATCGCTCGTGTGCTCAGGCCATTCAGTTTCATTTTATCCGATGAATTATATATCGGATGAAGCGGATCAGCCGGCTGGGCAATAAATTCAGCCAATGTTTCTGTTTCGGGATGCGAAATATTATACCGCCCGTTGAAAAGCGTTGGCTTACCAAATACGATCCATTCGCTGCCAGTGGCAAATTTATCTTTAACCCAACTGATTCCCTGGAACCACACCAGGTCGATAGAGCCGGATGCATCATGGATTTTGACTACCAAACGGGAACTCCTGCCCTGGCCTATAAGTTGCACATCAGCAACTTTGCCCCGGATTTGCAGGTAAACATTTTCGGAATTTATTTCACCAATTGGCATAAACCGGCTGCGATCCACATGCCTGAAAGGGTAATAGGTCAGCATATCATAATACGTGCTCACACCGGCATCTTTCCGAAGCAGTTCACCCCTCCGGGGGCCGACTCCTTTAAGATATTCAATCGGGGTTTGAAGCAGGTCAACTGACATGATCAGAATTTAAAAATGCAAGTTTTTAATGGTATTATAATAACTATCAAGATTCATTACTTATTTACAAATGTATAAAAACAAAAGCAGCTCTCCATACCTGAAGAGCTGACTGTTTGTAATCTTTAATAAAATACCTGTAAACCAGGCGGAATTTTTTAATATTCCCAGAGGTTTTGTTCAAAGTTAAATAGATCCTCCTTGATGCGCTCTGATTCAAGCATAGCATCCATACCGGAAGCATACTCATTGATATTACGATCGTATTGGTTTTCCACTTTGTAGATATAGCTGCTGAACATTCGTTTAAAGAAAAAGTCATCGTAGGTGAGTTGCGCTGCTCCGTTAAACCTGTTAAAGATTTCCGCCTTAGCCATTATAGGACGAGCTTCGGGAAAATAAATCCAGAAAAGTGGTTTCTGGCCGCGGAAAGTACCATCATCATTGAATACATCAATAACAGGACAAATTCCTATGATACGCACTTCGAGCATCGAACGTTGTTTGTCAAAAAACCAGTCTTCCTTGATCCTGATTTTTTTAATGTCAGTGGTAGTCAGCTTTTTAACAACTACGCTATCGAAAAAATCGTAAGGAGGATAGGGCCGCTGTAATTGAACGGTATCAGCTTTCTCCACTTTCTCCATAAGTTCCTTGTACGACATCGGCGCAATAAACTCATCTGTCGGCGATGAAGCGTCATACGCGGTGAGGCTGCCTTCTTTAATGGCATCCATCATTATGGTCATAAAACTACGCCAGTTATTATGCGGAGTTTCAGGGTAATACATGGGCTCATTCATTTTTTCGCGCATGTCGATTACACGCCACATTCTACGCTCCCAAACATAATCAGCGTTCCGGATCCAGGGATAAGCAATGGGTTTTTTATCCATTTTTTCGCTCCTGTCAACCACACCATCGCGGGGAGGCGTGTTGAGTATCTGTTGCGCGTTGCTGCTGGCAGCAATAAAAAGCAACAGTATGGCTATAATCAGAATATTCTTTTTCATGCGGTTTATTTTTTAAGGTCTCCCCAATAACTACCGGGAAGAATATGCCATAAGTGAAGTTTCATTTTCATCCCCGAGTGATTTCAACATCAAGGCTGACATTTGTTTAAAATCGTTTATTTATTGAAGTGTAAGCACAATCGAATTCAATTTACGTGTCTTGCCGTCAGGACCTCTTGCAAAAATATCTTCCAGGATTATCTTTTCCCTTGGACGGGCTCTGCGAATAAAGTCTTTCATTTGTGTTGTAAGCTGGTTGCCTGTGCCGGAATAATCAATAACGTCGCCTTTTGAATTTCCGGAGAAACTGAATGAAACAATTACGAAATTCAGATTAAACTCGAAGTCGGGAGGCATACGCGGAATGATTGCACCTGAAGCCAATAAGAGATCCCTGCTAACCGCACCACCGCTGGTATTGGCAATATATGCCTCCGGATTTGGAACGTTTTTCACACGGTATTCAACAGTACCCATGCTTTTCATACGGTCGCCCAATTTAGCGTTTACTGATACCAAAGCTTTACCGGGGCTTTCGGGTTTCACAACCCATTCGGCGCCATTACGGGCAATCGTACCGTTAGTGATACTGGCGTTGATCTGGTCGGGCGACACACCACCTGCTGAAATCGATACCGGGTTATCAACTCCAATATAAAATACATTCATTTTAGTAGCCGAAACGGATAAGGATGGCGGAGCAACAATATAATCGAACTTGACAGGGTACTCTGCCATAGTACCATCCGGTTTTTTATAATTAACTATTCCAGAAACAGATTTAGGTCCGGGGGATGTCGCCGGGAGTGTGACTTTTACAATTCCATTTTCGCTGGTCCTGAGTCCGCCGATATTGGCAGTAAAGCTTTGCTTGGAATCCATTGCTGTTACAAAAACTTCAGCTTCGTAATTTTCACCCATAAATACATATTGACTTTTTGGAACAACAGTTGCACCAACTTTATCAATTTTGAAATCGGCTGCTCCGATTCTGCTTCTCAGGTGCGTAACCACGTCCAATTCCGCATTTTGCACTTCAGCAACCAGTTTATTCAGGATGGTAACATCAGCGGCAAGAATAGTATGGTAAAAATTATGCATTTCCCAGTTTTGTTCCTTATGGTCGGCATCGTAAAAAGGACCTTTAAGATCAAGTCCGATTTTAATATAATTTCTTTCGCCCGGTTCCAAAAGGTTCAGAAGATCCTCTTTGTATTTGGCAATAGTTTTTTTCATTTCGCCTGCTTTTCCTTTAGATCCATCTTGTGAGTTCCCGATAAAATAAACCGTTGTTTCGTCATATTTATCTTTGGTTCCCATAAGGTAGAGAGGACGCACTTTAGCAGAATCAATGGGTATTCTTTCTGATTTGGCGATTGCTTCGAACTTTACGTTATTCAGGTATTTTTTAAGATCTTCCGAAAGTTTGCGTGCCTGTTGAGCTTTTACCCAAAAAGGCCGGGCTTTAACCGAGTCATTTTGAAATTGCATCTCAAAGCTTCTGTAATAATCTGATGTCTTGCTGCTGAATGTCTTGTTGGTAGTTTCCATACTTTCATTTACTACCAGAAAAGCATTTAGAATCTCAACAGACACATTGAGTGCCAGCAAGGCCGTTAATACCAGGTACATCATCCCGATCATTTTTTGCCTGGGCGTCTCTTTATATCCTGCCATATGTAAGCGTTTTCAGTATTGAGTTATGTAGTGAAGTTGTTGATTAACAGGTTACTTGTTCATGTTAACATTCATGGCGGTAAGCATATTACCATAAACTTGGTTGAGTGCACTTACCCGTTTGGTCAGCTGGTCAATTTCCTCCTGGTATTTAGTCATATTGGAGGAAGACTCATTCATGCTGCTAAGGAATGAACCAACAGTTGACCGAAGTTGATTAGTAGTTTCAATCTGTTCGTTTGAGCTTTTCAACTGAACTTCATAAATCGTATTCAGGGCAGCCAGGTTGCCTGATATTTTCTGCAACTGATCGTTGTATGCTTTGCTGTCGATCGCACTGAAATTAAGCATTTCAGCTGATTTGCTGAGTAATTCTGCTGACACATTGTATTTTTCGGCCAGCTTGTTAGCTGAATCGGTGGCAGATGACATACTGTTGGAAAAAGTTTCAGTAGCTGTCATTTCCTTTTTAATGGCCGCAGATACGTCGTTATAAACACCAGCCAAAGTCCCCGCCGAAGCAGCTGCTGATTTAATACTGGTTGAAAATTCACCAACAGTTGAAGCATCCTGCTGCAGAACATCGCTCACCCTTTTGTAGGATGATGATAGTTCACCGGCAGATTTACCTGCATCATTAATATTTTTAACAAAATCATCAGCTGCGACAGCCGTGCTGGTGACATCTGACATTTTACTGACATTTTCGCTCATTTTGCGCATACCCTCACCCAGGCTTTCGATAAGTTCAGGGCCGATTTTAGCTTTCGACAGCATTTCGTCAAGATCCTGAGTTACAGATTTCCCTGTGACAGGTTTTCTTTTTGGTCCATGCTGACCTGGCATACCCTCGGTATACAAGCCGGCAAGTTCAGGATAAACCAGGCTCCAATCGGGTTCGACATGAGGTGGCTCAAATGCGGAAAAGAAGAAAATCAGTGCCTCGGTCATCAGACCGACAAACAGCATTTCGTTGGCACCAGTTATATGCACAATCTTGAACAGCGCTCCGATAATAACTACTGAAGCACCTATACCGTACAATTTCGACATAAAGTTCTTATACCCCTTACTGCTGACAAAACTTGTAAAACTCATAATTTATTTATTGATGAGGTGGATAATGACGTTAACTAAGTATTTATGGACAATAACCGAAAAGGTAATTGATTTTTTTTAATTATAAATTCTGGAAGCTTTTGCAGGATTATCGTCTTTCTGACGACCCATGAAATCCTGAACACAACGGAAGCCGATATAGCATTTGGATGAATCCTGGTATTCGTAAGCACGCGTTGATACCTGGAGGTAATATGCAATATCTTTCCATGAACCTCCGCGAACCAGTTTACGCTTCATTAAAGGAGGATCATCATCTTTTGCGTTGTACATATAAGTAGGGTTCATATCCCATGTGAACTGGCTGGCTGATTCATCAAATGCATCGGCGCACCACTCTGAAACATTACCCGACATATCATAGAGTCCAAAATCATTGGCCGGATAATGAGCTACAACAATAGTGCGGGCTCCGCCATCGTCAGCATAATTTCCCCGCAAGGGTTTAAAGTTGGCCAGGAAACATCCTTTATCGTTACGGGTATAAGGACCACCCCATGGATATGCACTAAAAGTATTTCCTCCGCGTGCTGCCCATTCCCATTCTGCTTCGGTAGGAAGCCTGAATTCATTAGGTATAGCTGTTTTTTTACGTTGCAAAAACGATTCAAGCAAGCGGGTACGCCACACACAAAAAGCAGAGGCTTGTTTCCAGTTTACCCCGATTACAGGATAATTATCGTAAGCAGGATGCCAGAAATAGCGTTGTGCCACAGGATCGTTGTAACTATAGGCATAATCGTGGAGCCACGAAAGCGTATCCGGATATACATTAATCACTTCTTTGCGTACATAAACAGAACGGTCTTTCATTCCTTGCGGACGGTTTGCGAAATTTCCGTTTTTTGTATCCCCGGGCTGTGAAAAGTCTTTTTTGGAAGCGGCTAACAGATCAACAAAATAATACTCGTAGAATAGCTTTCGGGTGTCGATTTCTTTCTTCCTGTAATATCTTTCATTTTCGGGAAGGAACATAACTTCCAGGGCATCCCTGTTTTCTTCGGCATCCCATTTAATTTCAGGATCCCAGTTCAGGTATGGCGGATCGTAAACTTCTCCGGTTTTTTTGTTTTCTGAAATCAAAAACTCATCAGGAGTTATTTCTCCAAGTATACGACGGGCAATGGAATCCTTTACCCAGTAAACGAACTGACGGTATTCGTTATTGGTGATTTCTGTCTCGTCCATATAAAAAGCCGTTACCGTGATGGTTCGCGGATTATTCAGGTGTGCATTGACCACATCCTGATCTCCTGATCCCATGGTATAACTCCCCATTGGAACATATGCCATCCCAAAAGGATCTGGCTGATAGAACTTTTCACGGTTTTGAACGCCTATGAGTTCACCGTTGCCACTATTGCGGCAACTGGCAAAAAGTAATGCAATCAGTGTAATGCAGAGCAGTTTTTTCATTGCTGTGTTGTTTGTTGTGAGTCAACTCCCGCTATATAAATTGTTATTTCCATTTTTCCTATTCAATTCCATTAATAGTAAAACCGGATTTCCTCTTCAAATTAACAATCCTATAGCTGTTGCTGACATCATTTCAGTATGCAATTAACGAGAAGTTATATTCTTTATTATACTATCCTGTAATTATTTTAATACAGAACAGGCAATTCATTCATGTATTTTTTTACAGGTATCGAGTATTGCGATATCCTGACCGCGTTTTTTCCTTTTCTAATTTGAACCGGTACCGTACCATTATCTCATGACTTCCGGTTGCTGCTATACGGCTTGTCGGGATATCGTATGAATACCCTATCTCAACATCTTTATAAGCCATACCAACTAAAAGAGCTACGGCATCATTGAGCCGGTATGTTAACCCGCCCCACACTTTATTATTGTATTTAGCCATTAAATTAATATCGGTCTGAATAATATTTCCGTCAGACTTAATAAAAACAGAGGGTGTAAATACATATCCCTGGAATGCAGGGAGAATAATATCATGGCCACCTGTAAGGTAATAATGGCGGCGGTTTTTAAAATACGCGACGCCATCAGCGGTTCCGGGTGATTTTTGTGTTTCAAGAAGCTGCGTGGAAGATAAAGCAACGTAAAACCTTGGTTTTTTCAGGAACAAACCAGCCGAAATATCGCTTATCATCACTCCTGTTGACGATAATCCCATAAGTACCGGGTCGCTCTCATCCACGGGGTTAAGTTTTTCCTTATCAATGGATTTGTTATTGAAATTTGCGTTCACCCCAATGCCCAGTTTTCCATTTCCCAGGTTTAAATGATAGGCGTAACCTAATTTAACCAGCATATTTTTGGTATAAGCCTCTTTATCCTGTGCAATCCCCACTCCTATTCCACCGCGAAGAAACCTGACTGGTGCATCCCCGGTTAATAAAAATGTTTCCGGAGCCACCTTAATATTATTATCATCCTTTAAACCAAGCCATTGTTCACGAAATAACCCTGTAACAGAAATGGCATCACTCAACCCATATGAACCAGGGTTAACAAAGGCATGGTTGAACATATTATGCGTAAATTGCGGATCCTGCTGTGCTTTCACTACCACAGCGGAAGAGCACAAAAAGATCACACAGAAAATTAAACGCAAATATTTATCCAGATGCATAAGTAATGTTGAAAAAACGTGCTAAAGTAATAAAAAATAAGTTTAGACAGGTATTTAACAATAAAATGATTCAATTAGTTTTTTACAAAAAAGCCTGCTAATTCAATAGTTTCGGAATTTAACGCGAGGAGTTTATCTTTATTGCTGCATTACGAAAAAGTAACTCCCGAACCTGGTATACTAAAAAAAAATGTAGTATCCATTATAATTCAGAATCTAAGGTGCAAATCTATCAGAGTAATCGTAATTTGTCATCAGTAATTTGGATTCGAAATTCCTTTTCATAAAGCAGTAGCATAGTGTAAAGTGTTGAGATTCGCTTTATATACAAGGCTTTTCCGGAATCAGTAACTATGAATGCTAAACCTTCAGATTAAAATAATCCTGATATTTTTAAAATAATAGTGGTATCTCAAAATATCTGCTCAAATTTGCACTCTCTAAAAACAAAATAGAAAATATAGTTAAAATATTGATTTTATGTACTTTAAATCCGAGAAATTATTCTCAAAAAAATGGTTTATCAGCTATAGCCTGATTGTAATTGGTTCTCTGATACTGGCTGCGGGCTTTGTTTTCTTTATTTCCCCATATAAAATTGTGCCCGGAGGGGTTTACGGAATTGCAATTGTTATCCATTACACTACGGAAGGGATGTTGAAATGGGCACCATCCGGCTTCCCTATAGGCCTGATGGGCCTGATCCTGAATATCCCGCTTGCAATTGCAGGCCTGAAAATACTTGGGCCCAGGTTTGGAGTAAAAACAGTAGTAGGATTTGTGCTTACTTCCATTTTTATGGATGCCCTGACTTTCCAGTTTGGAGAAGCCCCGCTGGTTGTTGGCGATGCCCTGCTATCGTCCATATTCGGGGGCGTGTTGGTTGGCGTGGGGCTTGGGCTTATATTCAAAGCCAAAGCGACATCGGGTGGTTCGGATATAGTAGCCATGATAATTGCAAAATACACCCGGCTCCCGCTTGGTCAATTGATGATTTATGTTGATTCAGTTATCGTACTGGTCGGGTTAGTAATTTTCGAAGATTGGAAAATCCCTTTATATTCCTGGATAGTAATTTATATAACCGGAAAAACCATAGATGTGGTTTTACAGGGAATGAGTGTTGATAAAACGCTTTTTATCGTTTCTGATAAGTTTGTCGAAATACGTGACCATATTATCAACGAACTTCGCCGGGGAGGCACTTACATTCCAGGAAAAGGGATGTACAATGGGTTGGACAAAACGATTATTTTCACGGTTGTAAACCGCCGTGAAATGGGGATGCTCCAGGAATTCATTCAGGGAATTGACCCGAAAGCCTTCCTTACCGTCCTCGAAGCCAATGAGATATTGGGAGAAGGATTTAAGTCGCTGAAAGAAAAACTGGAGGATTAAGGGTAACAGTGTTAAAGGGTTACAGCGTTTAAATATTACAGTGTTTCAATGTTTCAGTGTTACAGTGTTTCAGCATTAAAGGGATAGATGGGATTGATGGGATTGATGGGATTGAAGGGATTGAAGGGATTGATATATTATAAATTCAGCCCATCTTCGTTTCTGTTTCAGTGTTCCCAGATTCCGCCTTTGAATTTAACTGTTGCTATGTAGAGACGCGATTAATCGCGTCTCTACTATTGTTTCAAGGTTTCAGGATGCTTATTGTAAATTACAAAATCCCGGCCTGCATTACTGCAAACCGGGATTACTATTTTTTCTGATATAACTTAAATCGGGACTTGGTTTCAGTTTTACCTGAACAGTTTTACAATATCATTCCCGTTGGCAAAAATAAGCAGGGCAAAAAGCAGAATCATTCCTGTAATCTGGGCATACTCCATAAACTTATCACTTGGTTTGCGGCCGGTAATGATCTCATAAAGCAGGAACATTACGTGCCCTCCGTCGAGTGCCGGAATGGGAAGAATATTCAATACGGCAAGCATAAGCGAAAGGAAGGCTGTGAGGCTCCAGAATGATTCCCAGTCCCACACGGATGGAAAAATGCTTCCGATAGTAATAAAACCGCCAACCGATTCGTATGCCTTAACTTCGGGGTTGAAAAGAAGCTTCAGGGATTTAAGGTAATCAGCAGTTTTTTCATAGGCCTTCACTGTTCCTGCAGGGATGGCCTGTAAAATATTATAGTGATATTCTTTAAAGGTAAAATAAGCGGTTGGTAGTTTTGGAGCCACACCAATCAGTCCCCGGTCCGACACTTTTATAGCCATGGCAACCGTATCGGCACCACGCAGCACTTTCACATCAACCTGCTCACTTTTATGTTTTTGAACAGCAGCCTTAAATTCATCAAAATATGGGGTTACTTGCCCGTTGATCCCGATAATTTTATCCCCAACTTGCATACCGGCACTTTTGGCAGGAGAGCCCGGGGCAAAATCAGCGGCCTCAAATGGAATACGTACGCTGATAAAATCAGGAGATTTATGTTTAACTACCTCCGATATCAATTGCCTTGGAATTACAACCTCAAAAGGTTGGTTATCGCGTTCGACCTGTATAGTCTTAACATTTTCGAGAATTATAGTGGCCGGAATTCTGAAAAAATCCTCAATGGGTTTGTTATCCAGAGTAAGAATTTTATCCCCATTGCGAAGACCAAGTTGCTGACCCAGGGTATCCACCGTGATACCATATTTTACCTCGGAGTTAGGCAAATATTGTTCACCCCACCACGAAAGCATAACCACATAAATACCAATAGCTAATATTACATTTACGGTTACCCCGCCAAGCATGATAATCAGCCTCTGCCACGATGGTTTCGCCCTGAACTCATAGGGTTGAGGAGGAAGTTTCATAGCTTCCTTGTCCATGGATTCGTCAATCATCCCGGATATTTTAACATATCCGCCCAGCGGAAGCCAGCCTACGCCATATTCGGTATCCCCTTTTTTGAATTTAAATAACGAGAACCAGGGATCGAAGAAAAGATAGAATTTCTCAACCCTTGTTTTAAAAATACGTGCAGCAAGAAAATGCCCGAATTCGTGAAATATCACGAGAATAGATAAGCTCAGAAGCAGCTGGGCTACTTTTATTAAAATGACCATAGGAAGCGTAATCTTAAGGTTTTATGATTTTTATCCGGTTATACCGGGGTGCAAATTTACTGCTTTTTTGCTCATGAAAACCATGGAATAGTATTTCAATCAAATTGAAAGCCGTGTGAATGTATGAATGCAAGGCATTTTTAAGGAAGTAAAAAGGTTCAACCATGCTTAAACCCACCGATAAGCTCAGTAGCAACAATTTGCGATTCGGTATTGCTGGCCTCATAATCGCTTAGCGAAGGGTTGTTTATAAAACTGATTTTCGACATACACTTCTCAATCAGTTCCGGGATTTGCAAAAAACTGATTTCATCACGAAGAAATGCATGAACGGCCACTTCATCTGCCGCATTCATAATGCAGGGCATATTTCCGCCAAGACGGACTGCTTCATAAGCCAGGTTCAGGCAACGGAAATTCTCCTTATCCGGTTTTTCGAATGTAAACTGCAGGCATTCGTCGAAACTGAACTTTGGAAATTGTGAAGGCAGCCGCTGCGGATAGGTAAGCGCATATTGTATAGGCAAACGCATATCGGGCATTCCCATCTGTGCTTTAATCGATCCATCGGCAAACTGAACCATGGAGTGAATGATACTCTGCGGATGAACTACCACTTCAATCCGGGCGATGTCGACATTAAAAAGCCATTTTGCTTCAATTACTTCAAGGCCTTTATTCATAAGGGTAGCCGAATCGATAGTGACTTTACAACCCATGTTCCAGTTCGGGTGTTTTAAAGCCTGGTCTTTGGTAACACGAGAAAGTCCGTCGTGATTCAGACCCCTGAAAGGTCCACCTGAGGCAGTAAGTATTATTTTTTCGACCGGATTATGAAATTCACCGGCGAGGCATTGAAATATAGCCGAATGTTCCGAATCGACCGGGTAAATGTTAACGCCTTTCTCACGTGCCAGTTTTGTAACCATTTCGCCTGCAACTACAAGGGTTTCCTTGTTAGCCAGCGCAATCGGTTTACCTGCTTCGATGGCACGCAGCGTAGGTTTCAGTCCGCTCCAACCCACCAGGGCAACCAGTACCATATCAATGGTATCCATTTCAACAACCTGTTCGATGGAATCAGTACCGGAATAAACCTTTATATCATAGGGATCCAGGGCTTCGAACACGCGCTGGTACATACTTTCTTTCCCAATAACCACGGCATTCGGCATAAATTCAATGGCCTGCCTTATCAGTAAAGGCGCATTGGAATGTGCCGTAAGCACTTCCACATCCAGTATGCCGGGATGCTGCTTCACTACTTCGAGTGCCTGTGTCCCTATTGAACCTGTGGATCCAAGTATGGCAATGCGTCGTTTCAATTTCCGGTTAGGTTAGATGAATTGATATAAAAAGATCATAAAATGTTTGTTTAGTGTTTACCGGCTACAGGTATGAATTGTAAAAACCTGACAGATTTTACCATTTTCCTGGATTAAAAAACAATGTAATCTTTCGGGTTAACCGGGATGCCATTAATCCATATTTCGAGGTGCAGATGCGGCCCTGTTGATAATTCGCCGGTTTCGCCTATAACCGCAACAATTTCGCCTGCATGCACTATATTACCCTCTGTTTTCAACAGCACCGAATTATGCTTGTAAACCGAAATTATATTCCCCGGGTGCTGAATGGCAATAACGTAGCCTGTTTCAACTGTCCACCCCGAAAATATAACTGTTCCATCCTGGATGGATTTAATAGCTTCGTCGCGGGCTGCAACAATATCAATTCCAAAATGCTTGCGCAAAGGATCAAATTCACTTGTCACTATTCCCTTTATAGGAGAAAAGAAAGTGAGGTTGCGTAAAGCAGATCCTTTTCTTGAGGATTTATCGGACTTAAAAAGGTTGTACTTATTGGCATTATCGTATTCGGTCCTGAGAATGGAATCCTCCGGAGACCTGGCGTCTTTAAGATTCTGGTAATTACGAGTACTGGCAGTATCTGTAAGGCCCATTTGCCGTTCATCGGCCAGGTTACCGCCAAGTACTTTTTTCAGGTCTTCGAGGTACCTTTCCTGCGCACGCATGGCAAAAGCTACTGAATCAGACCTAAGCTGTAATTCGTAAATACGTCTTTGTAAAGTGACATCCGTGTATCCCGGGATGTATTCCTTCAACGGAGTAAAGGCAATAATATAGGTGGTGATAAAAACAAGGATGATAGACAATAAACCAATAGCCACAAAAACATTCAGTCGCGAAAGCTTAAAAGAGATGCGTTCTTCAAGAGTTTCTTCGTTCAAAATAACAAGCCTGTACTGATCGCGGATACGACGCATTAACAGCTTCCAGATCTTGCTTCTTTCCGATTTAAAGTCCATAGTTATTTACAAGAGGCAGATAATATTTTGCAAACCTACCTAAAATAAAAAAAATCAGCACAAAATGATTTCATTTAATTTCATAAAAGTATATAAAATATATGCTTATGGCTTGTTATTCTGTACGTTAACGACCAAAGGAAATACCTGATAAAACCAGTAAAATTTCAAGCTCAACCTTTATGCGGACCCGATAATGGCTGAGTCCGAGCTAAGACGACAGATTTATTGACACCTGGTGCAGCAACCCGCTATTTATGAATTGTATTCTACTGCAGCAATTTAAAGGGTAGTTTCCTATCCAGGCCTGTTAAATTTTAAAAGCAAATAATAGAATCAGTTTATCGTTTCTCAGGAAAACCTTTCAACTTTTATAAAACCTTCCTATCTTCGGTTTTTTTTATGCTAATTGCGAATTAAAT
>JBBSBT010000018.1:0-15172 GCA_038250985.1 Bacteroidales bacterium | reverse complement strand
CGAATACCATGGCACGAAAAGTTAAATCAGGTTTGATCCAGATGTCAGTTCCGATTTCGGAAGGCGAAGGCAGCATTGCCGAAATAAAAGCGGCAATGATTCAGAAACATATTCCTTTTATCGAAGAAGCAGGAAAGCAAGGCGTCCAGATTTTATGTCTGCAGGAAATATTTAACGGACCTTATTTTTGTCCGGGTCAGAGTAACGAATGGTACCAGGCGGCTGAGTCCATTCCCGGTAAAACTACTGACCTCATGCAGGCCCTGGCAAAAAAATACAATATGGTAATTATTGTTCCGATTTATGAGCAGGAAATGCCGGGTGTGCTTTACAATACGGCTGTTGTGATTGATGCTGACGGCACAATCCTTGGGAAATACCGGAAGAACCATATTCCCCATGTGGCTCCCGGTTTTTACGAAAAATTCTTTTTTAAACCCGGAAACCTGGGATATCCCGTGTTTCAGACCAAATATGCCAAAGTTGGTGTTTACATCTGCTACGACCGCCATTTCCCGGAAGGAGCCAGGGAACTGGGTTTGAACGGCGCCGAAATTGTTTACAATCCTTCTGCCACCGTGGCCGGTCTTTCACAATATTTATGGAAACTGGAACAACCTGCACATGCCGCAGCAAATGGTTATTTTATGGGCTGTATCAACCGGGTGGGTATAGAAAAACCGTGGAATATCGGGAAGTTTTATGGCTCTTCGTATTTCGTAGACCCGCGCGGACAAATATTTGCCCAGGCATCCGAAGACAATGACGAACTTTTAGTTGCTGAATTTGACCTGGATATGATTACTGAAGTCCGCTCAGTATGGCAGTTTTACCGCGACAGACGGCCTGAAACGTATAAAAAGACTGTTGAACTGTAGTTGATCAGAAGTAGTATTTACCGGTTTTTTAAAATAAAAATAAGTATGGCTGAGTCAGAAAATCCTAAAAATATACAGGATATTGAACGAAGGTTCCCACAGATTAAACCACTGATGAATACTTCAGAGGCGTATTATGAAAGTTCAAGATGTTTGTTCTGTTATGATGCGCCCTGTACGAAAGCTTGTCCTACCGCTATCGATATTCCGTTATTTATCCGGCAAATCAATAACGGGAATTTAACCGGGGCGGCCAAAACAATTTACCAGTCGAATTACCTGGGGAATACATGTGGCAAAGTTTGTCCTACCGAAGTGTTGTGTGAAGGAGCCTGTGTTTTTAACAAGGTAAATATAAAGGCACTTGAGATTGGCAGGCTGCAGAATTTTGCTACGAACAATGCCATACTTACAAAACAGAATTTTTTCGAAATTTCTGAATCTAACGGAAAGTCAGTTGCCATAATCGGAGCTGGTCCTGCCGGAATTTCATGTGCCTGCGAGTTGAGAAAATCGGGGTATGTGGTTGATGTGTATGAAGCACGAAGTAATCCATCAGGCCTGGCCATGCACGGAGTAGCTCCTTATAAAATTACAAATGCTGAAGCCCTCATGGAAGTCGAATTCCTGCGCCGCCAATTTGGGTTTACTCTTTTTTATAATCAGCGGATTGCCACCAAAAAAGAAATAGAAACCCTGGAAGCCAAATATGATGCTATATTTCTGGGCATTGGCCTGGGGAATTCGGCTGAAATAAAAATAAAGGGAGAAGATAAGTTTGAATGTATGGGCGCAACCGAATTTATTGAACAAATTAAAACAAAACCAATTGTTGAACCCATTGCAAAAAGAGTCATCGTTCTTGGCGGCGGCAATACAGCAATGGACGCAGCATCGGAATCGGCAAGGTTAGGCGCGGAGAAAGTTATAGTGGCTTACCGGAGGTCGGAAAGCGAAATGAAGGCCTATTATTTCGAATATGACCTAGCAAAAGTTACAGGGGTAACTGGTTTGTTTAATATTGCCCCGGTTGAAATTGTAGGCGAAAGTGCGGTGGAAGGAGTTCGTTTTATCCGGACCGAAACGGTAGACGGGAAACTCAGGAATATTCCCGGCAGTGAATTTATACTGGATTGTGAACTGGTAATAAAAGCGACCGGACAAATGAAACAAACATCGATGATCGCCAATATCTCGGGCTTGATTATGGATGAAACCGGCAGGATTACGGTAAATGAGGCAACAGCTCAAACATCAAATCCCAGGTATTTCGCAGGGGGTGATGCCGTGAATGGCGGAGCCGAAGTTGTAAATGCAGCAGCCGAAGGGAAACTGGCAGGAAATGGAATACATGAATATTTATCTAAATTGACGTAAGCAACTCTTTATACGAAATCATATGGCTGATCTTAAAATAAATTTTGCAGGCATTAAAGCGCCAAATCCATTCTGGCTGGCTTCCGGACCTCCAACAAATTCAGGGTACCAGATTATGAAAGCGTTCGACGCAGGCTGGGGCGGTGCTGTATGGAAGACCCTCGGAATACCTGTTGTAAATGTATCGAGTCGCTACGGTGCTATCAATCATCGTGGAAACAGGGTGGTTGGCTTTAATAATATTGAACTCATAACGGATCGCCGGCTGTGCGACAACCTGCGTGAAATGGAGGAAGTAAAGAAATACTTTCCCGATCATGCGGTTATCGCCTCATTGATGGTTCAAACTAAGAAAGAATGGCAACAAATTGTAAATGATGTTCAGAATGCCGGTGCCGACGGAATTGAACTGAATTTTGGTTGTCCTCATGGAATGTGTGAACGGGGAATGGGGTCAGCTGTAGGGCAGGAACCCGAAGTGC
This sequence comes from Bacteroidales bacterium, assembly GCA_038250985.1. Lineage (GTDB taxonomy): Bacteria > Bacteroidota > Bacteroidia > Bacteroidales > UBA4417 > UBA4417. The sequence goes on along the minus strand of JBBSBT010000018.1, from coordinate 12,435 downwards.
TCGAAACTATTACCCGTTGGGTAATGGAAGTGGCGAAAATTCCGGTCATCGTAAAACTCACACCTAATATTTCAGATATAACCGATCCTGCCCAGGCCGTACGTCGTGCCGGGGGAAATGCTATTTCTCTTATCAATACAATACAAAGCCTTGTTGGTGTTGATATTGATAACTTTGTCACTTACCCGGTGGTCGAAAATCACAGCTCGAACGGGGGCTATTGCGGCCCGGCCGTAAAGCCTATAGCATTGAACATGGTAAAGAACTGTGCACAGCATCCTATGGTGAGGTTGCCGATTTCGGGAATTGGCGGAATTGAAAACTGGCGCGATGCCGTTGAATTTATTCTTCTTGGTGCATCCTCTGTGCAGGTTTGTACTGCCGTTATGCATTATGGCTTTGGAATCATTCGTGATATGACCGTCGGACTTGAGCAATATATGGACTCACATGGCTTTGCGACCATCGATCAGTTCGTGGGTAAAGCCTTGCCGAACATAAAACAATGGGAAGAGCTCAATCTGAAATACAGCGTTAAAGCAAGCATCGACGAAGAAAAATGTATCGGTTGCCAGTTGTGTTACATCGCTTGCGAAGATGGGGCTCACCAGGCCATTGAACTCGATGATGATAAAACCAACAGAACTCCCCGTATCAACGAAGAAAATTGTGTGGGTTGCAATCTGTGCTCGCTGATTTGCCCGGTTGAAAATTGCATCACCATGATCCGGAAAGATGATGGCTTACAACATGTTACATGGAGACAACGTACTGCTGAAAACAATGTGCCTACTACTTTCGACGACGAATTGGCAGGAGGTCTTGCACATACGGTCCCGGATCCGGTCACGGCTCTTCGGAAATGAAATTATGTGGGGTAAACTGTTGAAAGAAGCGGCATATATCCGATAAGTTCCAAACTGGTCAACTTTAGTATTGCAGGTTTGCAATGGTCTTTACTTTGCTGATATCAAAAACGAGATTTATAGTGAGATCCTTCTTGAGTTTCATCTCGCTTTCATAGAGCGCATTGATTGTGTATTCATTTTCAACTGTGTGCTCTTCCCACTTTCCTTCGTAATTGGCCATATTTACAATCCTTAAATTATGTGTTCCACGGGGTATAGATACCGTGCATGAATTTGGCCTGGACTGCGGTTGCACTGATGTTTCACAAACCATTTTCCCATCTACGTAAACTATGGTTTTGCAAAGATGGTCGTACCCTTCGAGTACACCGGCAAACCGGGTATGCACAGTTAATATTTCTTTCCTCTGCGCACTGACCACGGATGTAAAAATACCCGAAATCATGAAAACCAGCAACAGCAATTTTTTCATAGAATATAATTTTCGGAAATGTAAAGCATGACGGTTGAATCAGCTAAAATAGGGCTATTTTGCTGTTTGTTTTAACCGGCTTCGTTTTGGATATTAACAGATGGATGTTGAAAACAAACACCTTCCTGCGATTATGATCCATCAATCATTAAGACAAGGAGAAGGGGAGAAATGGAGAAGGGAGCAAAGTAATAACTGTTTCCGGATGTAAGATTCAATCTCATCAATCCCATAGCCATAACTCTGTAACCCTGTAACACTGTAACCCTGTAACACTGAAACTCTAGAACACTGAAAATCTGTAACCCTAAAATCAGCTATACTTTAAACTCATACTTCACTTTCGTAAGCTCTTCATTAGCTTGTATAATCTTCTTTTTTAGATCTTCCTTAAAAGCTACAAGTCTTCCGAAAAGCTCCGGATCTCCGGTCGAAATCATTTGAGCAGCTAGTATACCTGCATTACGCGCACCATTTACGGCAACCGTTGCTACCGGGATACCCGGGGGCATCTGAACGATGGCAAGCAAGGAGTCCATCCCGTCGAATGACGACTTTACAGGAACGCCAATTACCGGCAAAGCCGTAAAAGCAGCAATAACACCAGGAAGATGAGCTGCCATGCCGGCCCCGGCAATTATAACTTTTAAACCCCGGTTATAGGCATTGCGTGCAAATTCTTCCACTTTCTCAGGAGTTCGGTGTGCCGATAAAGCGTTCATCTCGAAAGGAATGTGTAATTCATTCAAAACTTTTGCCGCTTCTTCCATTACCGGAAGATCGCTTGTACTTCCCATTATTATACTTACCAAAGGTGTCATAAGATTGTTTTCTGCGAAAGTAATAAAAAATCTAAAATTCAGGGTTGGGCTTCTTCAATTGAGACCTTCATTTCGCATCCATTTATAAAAAAGAGCATCCTTTTTATCTTTTTACTTGATATTTCGAGCTTTAACCGTAATTTTGCTGTGAATAAAATCATAAAATATTCTGCTATGCCAGATATCTGGAAATTGAAGGATAAAAACTTCGAAAAATTTATACTGAACGACGATATTCAGGCAAAAGTTTCCGAACTTTCCGATCGAATTAATTTCGAACTTAAAGGGAAAAAGCCTCTTTTTGTAGTTGTTCTGAACGGCGCTTTCATTTTTGCTTCCGACTTGCTGAAAAAAGTGACCATCGATTGCGAAATTGCTTTTGTGAAGTTGACTTCGTACAAGGGCACAGAGAGTTCAGGTGTTGTACAACAAATCATCGGGCTCGACCTGGAGATAAAAGGCCGTACCATTGTGATTGTTGAGGATATTGTTGATACCGGGCTTACGCTGGATCATTTCAGGAAAACCCTCAGCGAAATGGAGCCTGCCAACGTGTTGATAGCCACTTGCCTGCTAAAACCCGATGCCTTTAAAATGAGGTTTCCGGTTGATTATGTTTGTTTCAGTATTCCGAATGAATTTGTGGTTGGCTATGGCCTTGACTATGATGGACTGGGCCGTAATTCAAATGACATTTATAAAATTGTGGAAGAATAATTTAATTGTATTTTCATACCCGCTTATATAAACTACCCTGCTTTTAATATAATAAACAAGGATATTCTGTAAACAGGCGTCCTCTAAAAAATAATTCTGATATGCTAAACATAGCACTCTTCGGACCTCCCGGAGCCGGTAAAGGAACCCAGTCGCAAATGCTGATTGAAAAATATAACCTGGCTTATATTTCGACCGGCGATTTGTTACGCCAGGAAATAGCCGAAGAAACCGAACTTGGTTTGCAGGTCAAAGACCTTATCGCCCACGGCGGCCTGGTTTCCGACGAAATAATGGTGGATCTTATTGAGAAGAAGATCATAACCAGTTCCGACAAAAAAGGAATACTGTTTGATGGCTTTCCCCGTACGCTCGTTCAGGCCTATATCCTTGATGGCTTGTTGCTTAAGCTTAATACATCGCTCTCCTGTATGCTCAGTCTCGAAGTTCCGGATAAGGAGCTTACCCGCAGGCTGATTGAAAGAGGGAAAGTATCCGGGCGTGCTGACGATACGGAAGACGTAATTGAGTTCAGGCTTTCGGAATATAAAAATAAAACATCACCGGTAATAGGTTATTACCAGGAGCGCAAGCTTTATGTGCCGATAAAAGGTGTGGGTCCTATACCTGATATTTTTGACACACTATGTAATGCCCTTGAGCTTATGCTTGAGAAAGAATGGTTTAACCTGGTGTTGTCGGGTCCTCCGGGAGCCGGTAAAGGAACCCAGGGGCGGATGTTGGCCGAAAAGTTTAATTTCTATTATATCTCAACCGGATCGTTGTTGCGTAAAGAAATAAAAGCCCAAACTGAACTTGGTCTGAAAGTGAAGTCATCCATTGAAAAAGGAGAACTGGTTTCGGATGAGATTGTCATCCAGCTGATTGAAAGGGAAATGAAGATACAGAATAATGTCAATGGTTTTGTTTTCAAAGGTTTTCCGCGTACGATTCTGCAGTCGTACATCCTGGATGGATTGCTGCGCCGGCTGGATATGCGCGTTTCGTATGTGGTTGAACTCAGCGCACCAACTATAGAGCTTATGAAACGCCTCGATAAACGTGGCCGTTCGGAAAAGGCCCGGACGTACGATCAAACCACTGAACTGATCATACACCGGCTCGAAGAATACGATACTAAAACTGCCCCGGTAATGGAATTGTATAAAAAACAAAATAAACATGTAGTAGTTAATGCCGTGGGGACCAATGAGGATGTATACGAACGCTTATCGGATAGCGTACAGGCAGCCATGAAGAAATCAAGATAATGATTCAGGATGCAAACCAAAGCGGCTTGTTCTTGTTATTATGAAAGAGTTCATTCCTGACAGATTCAGTGTCGGGAACAAAGGGCGATTGATAATTCCGGCGTTTTTTATCGCTTTTGCTTCAATAACTTAAATTTAAATAATGGCCAGTTCCAGTTTCGTTGATTATGTAAAGATTTATTTGCGCTCAGGCAAGGGAGGCGCAGGGTCTCATCATTATCACCGCAGTAAAATGACATCCAAGGGCGGCCCCGACGGAGGTGATGGAGGTCGTGGAGGCCATATTATTATCATGGGCGACAAGCAATTATGGACTTTACTCCATTTGCGGTATACAAAGCATATTATTGCCAGCGACGGGGAAGGTGGTTCAAAGGCATTATCGACCGGTGCAGAAGGCGAAGACAGGATAATAAAAGTTCCCTTAGGCACAGTAGTGCGTGATCCTGAAACCGGCGAAGTGGAATATGAAGTTACCGCACACGACGAAACACACATCATAGTTGCTGGTGGCCGGGGCGGTTTAGGGAACGATCATTTTAAAACGTCGACCAACCAGGCTCCCAAATTTGCGCAACCCGGTGAGCCTTTCACGGAATGCTGGAAGATATTTGAACTCAAAATACTGGCTGATGTGGGACTGGTTGGGTTCCCGAATGCAGGCAAATCAACCCTGTTGTCAGTGCTTTCGGCTGCCAAGCCCGAAATTGCGGATTATCCGTTTACAACCCTGAGACCTAACCTGGGAATTGTTCCCTACTACGACGATAAATCTTTTGTTATGGCTGATATCCCGGGCATAATCGAAGGTGCTCATGAGGGTAAAGGTCTTGGTGTGAGGTTTCTTCGCCATATCGAAAGGAACTCTGTGCTTTTGTTTATGATCCCCGCCGACAGCAAGGATATTAAAAAAGAATACAAAATCCTTCTGAATGAATTGAAACAATTCAATCCGGAATTGCTGAATAAAGGCCGTTTGCTTGCCATTACCAAATGCGATATGCTGGATGAGGAAATGATGAAGCTCATGAAAAAAGAATTGCCGCGTATTCCTTCGCTGTTTATCTCATCTCATGCCAAAGTGGGACTTACCCAGCTTAAGGAAATGCTTTGGGCCCAGCTTAATGACTGATGGATTTGAATTCAATTGCATCAGACCCGAATCAGATAAAAAAGGACTTTTAGTTTTTCATGAGACGGAAGACCGGAGTCAGAAGACGGAAGATAAGTGAAATAATGCGGATTAATCTCAGCGTTAAAGCAGTAATATAAAACGATAAAGATACGTTTCGAAGAAATGCTTTCAGGATTGTTTGATTTTGAAAGTCAGGGGCTTCGGTCTTCGGACTCCGGTCTTCAAACCAAAGAAGTATTTTATGCTAAGAAACATCAGTTCCAATCTTATCTGTATAATTGGGGGTATAATTTCAGAATTAAAACACCATGAATAAATTCGAAAACATTAAACCGGAATATAAAATCTGGTTCTCTTCGCTCCAGGGCGATGGTGTATTAGGCGATGGAAAGTGGAAAATTTTAAAACAGATTGAGGAATGTGGCTCCCTTGTAGGCGCATGCGAACAACTCGGGATCACTTATCGCCGTACCTGGAACGATTTGCGCAAAATAGAGAAAATGCTTGGGTTTCATATTCTTGAAACTATACGTGGTGGACAGGAAGGAGGAAGCACCAGGCTTTCGCCCGAAGGACGCCGGCTGGTTAAATCCTTCGATGTTTTCCATCAGCGGATGGATAAAATTATGAATAAGGAATTTGTGAGGTTACTCGAAGATCTGAATTCATAAACTATTTCGTTTATAATTTATCCTAAATATGCTTGCTCTTCCCAATATGGTCATGATTGGCGGCAATTCGCGCAATTCCGGCAAAACTACCATGGCATGCCAAATAATCAACAAATTATCTTTATCACACGAAGTTTTCGGATTAAAAGTTAGTGCTATATATCCGGAAGGAAATGAAATGCACGGCAATCACAGTGGAGAAGAATCATCCGGTTTTTCGATATCCGAAGAAATTAATTCAGGATCCAATAAAGATACTTCGAAAATGCTCAGGGCCGGTGCAACGCGTGTTTTTTACATTCGTGTTTCATCGAATTTTATTGAAAAAGCCCTATTACATTTCCTGTCCATGTATATTAATAATCAGATAATAGTCTGCGAAAGCAGGAGCCTGCGAAAAATAATTACCCCGGGCATGTTCCTGTTGATGATGAGATTACCTGCAGAAGGTAAAATAAAAGATGTAACAGTTTATTATAAACTAGCTGATAAAGTTTTTAATTTTAATGAAAATCAGGAAGATAAAGTTAATTTTGTAGCCAGATTGCAATTTGAAGGAGATAAATTCGTTTATTGAGGGTAAAACAGAAGTGACAATTATCTGTTTGTATTGAGTTAGGTTTATGATTTTGATGCGAATTGATTGAAAACGGCTAATAAATCTAAAGACAGTCACATAGAAAGCAGATTAAACCGAATGCGTAAATTAGTAAAATATACTAGATTGTAATGCTTAAAAACAGGTTGATCAACAGGGAAAAAATAATTAATTCATGAAAATCTATATAATAACTTTTATCGCTATTTTATTGATGTTTTATGCTGATGATGGCAAAGCACAGCAGCGGAATTCATATTGGATTAACGGTGTTGCCGGACTGAACAGCAATTGGATCATGAATCAGAATGCCTATGGGAACCAGGAGATGGAATATGCCACCGCTTTCGGGTTAGCCGGGGGGATAGGTGCAAGCTTTTTCTATAGTAATGAATGGGGGATGAATACTTCGGTATTTCTGAATCAATCCGGGCAGAATTATTCGGGCTATCAAGGTGGAGCCCCGGCTGAACGAAAACTTAAACTGACATACCTGGAAATACCTCTTTTGGTAATGAGACAAATACCGTATATGAATTTCCCCACATGGGTGTCAGCCGGTCCCGGAATTATGATATTGCTAAAAGCTAAACAGGATTATAGCCGGAAAGAAGGCGGAAGTTTGCTACCCAACCCCGAAGGTATGGTTAACGGTGATGTTACAGAACGATTTATGCCTGTTGATATTACTATGAATATTGCTATAAACCGGATGGTTTCACTTGATTATTTCCGAAAGATGATGTTCCTGTTCTCCGTCAATGCATCATTCGGATTACTTGATATCAGCAAACCGGAATGGAGGATACCGAATACACATGATGTTTATGGAAGGTCTCATAATTTTTATATAGGAGCTAAAGTCGGGTTGATGTATAAAGCCGGTAGAATTGGTGGCCGGCGTTGGTAAAAAAAATGCATCCGGCTGAAAAACATAAAGGTTAGCCTTCTTAATTTAACTCAAGTTGTAACCGATCCTAAAAATAGAAAAGGCCACTACCTTTTCGCATTCTGATATTCTTTTTTACCTGATTTACTGTTGTTTATCCTGTTTTACAAACTTCCCTTTTCTGTGCCCGGCAATAAGATATAAATGATTGAAAACCTGGCCGTAAAATAAAATCCAGTCTTTTCCCGATGCTAATTATTAACCGAGGTAGTTTTATACCTTTGCAAAACCTTTACGCATTAGTTACGTTTCATTACAAGTATGCTTTTACAATCATAACTGATCTTTTCCGGTTCTGATTCTGAAAAGAGTAAGTTTAAGGGTAAGTACATTCTTATGCATGGCTTGTTAACCGGCCCCCAAAAGCAAATTGATTAATGATAAAATACCTTATCCTTCCCATCGCCTTTATTTTGCTGATTTTCCCTGCCGTAATCAGAGCCCAGCAGTTAGGTTCATTATGGGTTAACGGAGTAAGCGGTATTAACAGCAACTGGATATTGAATCAGAATGCCTACGGTAACCCGGAAATGGATTATGCCGCTACTTCCGGCATCACCGGCGGAGTTGGCGCCAGCTATTTTTATAGCAGAAAATGGGGTTTAAACGGGTCCTTATTGTATAGCAATCTGGGTCAGAATTATTCGGGAATACAATCCGGTGCCCAGGCCAAACGTAAAGTTAAGCTAAGTTACCTGGAATTCCCGGTGTTACTAATGAAACGGATACCTTATGTGAAATATCCTACCTGGATTGCTGCCGGTCCCGACATCAGGATACTGCTGAAAGCTAGCCAGGACTACAGCCGTGATAATAGCGGAAGCGCCTTGCCGAATCCTGACGGAATGACACCTGGAGATATAACAGGGAGGTTTAAACATGCTGATATTGCATTAAACATATCCTTGAACAGGATGTATAAACTTAATTATTCAGGTTCCATGATGTTCCTGGTTTCCGCTAACTCTTCGTTCGGAATTACAGATGTAAATGCACCCGCCTGGCAGACGCCTAATTTACATAATAGCTATGGGCGATCCCGTAATCTTTATATTGGAGTAAATATAGGCCTGATGTTCAAGGCTGCGCAATATGGCAGATCGCACTGGTAACAAAAAGTATCCGGTCAGGATGCGTTTTGTTTTATTGGCCAGGAGCAAAGTATTACAGCAAGCTTGTTTGTTCCCTCTTGCCACCGCACCCTCAACCCCTGAAAGGGTGAGGGTAGGCGGAGCTTATTGATGTTCATCTTAAAACGATTATAATCAGGGATTTAAAAAATGCTGTGAGTATTAAAACTTAGCTATTTTATTCCATCTGAATATAAATAGTGTCACTAAGAAAACTATGTAAACAAGCTCATTTTTAATAATTTTAAGTTAAGTATGCAAAACTCAATCTTCTGTGCGCGAGGACTTTCCCCCACGGGGACCAAGGGGTTAGCGTGGGCAAAACTCATTTTAAACTCGTTTTCTTATACACACTAAATAGACTATTCCAGGCTTACTATCGGAAAGGGTTTTGTCTTTTCCCATGCACCGCGCGTGAAATCAGGCACATCCATTGAATTTCCCCTGTTTAAAACACTCTTCTCACTTAATGGAATAATACTGCACCAGGCAGCTGCATCATATACATCCTGGTCGAGTGGAAGTCCGTTGCGCAAACAATAGATCAGCCTGTAATCCATAATGAAATCCATACCACCGTGCCCGCCAACTTTTTTGGCTTTTTCGCCAATCTGAGAAGTTAATGGGTGTTCATATTTTTTCATTAATGCATCAAAGTCTTCTTTCTTTAAAAATTCATGTGCACCTGGCTCCAGCGCAATTTGTTCATCCGGATACTTTACAGCCATTCCTTTTGTCCCGCAGATACGGTGTATGCGGCTGTATGGCCGTGGGCTTGTCGTATCATGCTGAATCATAATTGTTTTGCCATTTATTGTATGTATAAGCGTGGTGTTCATATCGCCCAGTTTATAGGGTTGCAAGGCATCGGGTGAGTCAGCGCCAAAATTTTCACTTGCATACAACGACAAACCGTTCTGGTTGGTCGAAACCGAGGTTAGGTAATTGAACCTGTCACCACGGTTGATCCCCATAATCTGTGCTACCGGACCAAGGCCGTGAGTGGGATAAGGATTGCCTGTATGATTCTTGCTGAACTCCAGACGCCACCTTTTATAGTACCCGCCATCTTTCAAAAACTTGAGTTGCCGGAGATCATGTAAATATGCACCTTCAGCGTGAATAATATCTCCAAATACTCCATTGCGGGCCATATTCAGGGTGTTGAGTTCAAAAAAATCGTAGCAACAGTTTTCGAGCATCATAAAATGCCGCTGAGTCTCTTCTGCAGTATCAACCAGTTCCCAGCATTGTTCCAGGGTAACGGCGCTTGGCACCTCACAGGCCGCATGCTTGCCATGTTTCATAGCATATACAGCAATGGGAGTATGTAAAAGCCATGGCGTGCATTGGTACACCAGGTCGATATCATCACGTTCGCATATTTTCTTCCAGTCTTCTTCGCCTGTATATTCAGCAGCAGCTGTTGCACCCGCATCCGTAATTTTTTTGTTCGATTCTTTTACATTCTTCTCAACCCTATCAGCAATTGCTCTTATTTCAACACCCTCAACCTGAAGAAGTCTTTCAACAGCACTGCTTCCACGCATTCCTAAGCCTATTAACCCGATACGCACTGTTTTTAGAGGTTTGCACCTGAGTCCCATGACAGATTTCCCTTTCCGTGCCGGAAATTTTTTTTCGGGAGTAAGCAAGATGTTATCGGCCGGGTGACCTGCTCCGAATACATTGTTTAATGGAGCAATTCCTAAAGCAGCAGATCCTAAAGCTGCCAGTTTGATGAATTTTCTACGGCTGTTATTTTCGTCGTTATTCATAAATGTGAAGTGTTTTTCAAAACAATTGAATTAATTATCTAAAAGCGATAAAGTTATAAAAAACTCAAATAGATTTTCATGTTCAGTCTATTGCTTTTTAATTTAAGTTAATTCGTATTCGAATATAAAACCTGGTTGGTCAGAAAAGAAAATTTTGCTGTGCAATCTGAATTACAGTTCAACTTTTATGGCACCCTGTGGCCTGATAAATAAATTATGACAGGACCCTTTACCATAAACATGTTCCAGGGTACTGATATATTTTTCCTGCAGCTCTTTGGGAACAAATGCCTGTATGGTTCCGGCAAAGCCGCCGCCATGAACACGCCATGCGCCTTTTCCTTTCAATACCAGGTCGCTGAGCGCCAGAGCAAGCGAAACGCCCTGTTCTTTTACATTATTAACAGGGAAAATATTCTGATTATACATAAACGAACTATTCCCTGATGCAATCACCATGGATAGAAATGAGCTGAAATCATTATTTTCAAGTGCTTCGACCTGCTCAACTACTCTTTGGTTGTCCCCCTGGAAATGGATGGCACGCAAAATGGCCCGGTCGCCGGTTTTTTCGCGCAAAGCGGGGATTTCCGCGATGATGTCATCAAGACTTACTTCGCGCAACACCTTTGCACCTAATTGTGCTGCAACGGCTTTCATTTCGACGGGTAACGAAGCATACTCATCATTCAGATCGGCATGATTTCCACCTGTATCGGTGATGATCAATGAATATCCTGTTGCGATAAAATCGAAGTTCACTTTTTTAACGATTGGATTTGCCGGGTCTTTAAAATCAATAGCAACCAGCCCTCCAACGGAACAAGCTGTTTGGTCCATCAAACCACAAGGTTTACCAAAAAAATGATTTTCTGAATACTGCCCTATAATTGCGTTTTGAATCGGGTCAAGTTTTCCGCCATTAAACAAATGACTGAAAATGGCGCCAACCAGAACTTCAAAGGAAGCCGACGAACTTAATCCCGAGCCTTTTGGAACGGCCCCGTCGATACAGGCATCGAAACCCCCGGTTTTATACCCAAGTTCCTGCAGGCGGGCACAAATGCCACGGATCAGCGAAGCGGAAGTATAAAACTCACTCTCATCAGGCGTTAATTGGGTTAAGTCTACTTCAAAAGCCGGGTAACCTAAGGATATTATACGGACTTTATTGGTTCCATTTGGAGCTGCCACAGCGATATTATCAAGATTTACTGCTCCTGCCAGCACGCGGCCGTGATTATGATCGGTATGATTTCCCCCGATCTCAGTGCGTCCTGGCGAACTGAACATTTCAACCTCCGATGCTGAAAAGCCGGATTTGAATTTATTTAATAAGTTCAGATACCGCTCCGATTGTTTCTGCAACACATCCGGGTCTTTCCCATATAAATCTGACAGGGCAGCAACAGCTCCGGTTTGGAGTTTAGTAAGTAATGAATCAAAGGTTGGCATTTGATTTTGCGGATTGAGAAGATAACTCTTTCAACTGATATCGTGATTCAGAACAAAAATAGAAGTAATAAATGATATGAAAAAAGTTTTTACTACTTCTTCAGCTAATTATTTTCTTCCCGAAAATACTGATTCTAGAGTTTCCGTATCTTTAGATGACTAAAATTGCATTAAATTGAATCCAAAGAAACTCTGGCTCCGGGTGACGGGCTACATTTTCGGGATAGAATGCTTTCTTCCTCTGTATATGGTTATGGCGTTTGTCGGGAACGGAAAAGGATTAACGAATTTTAAACATTCAATATAATGGGACAGGAAGATTATTTGCTCAGGGAAATTGAAAAGATATCAATTATGCTACGCTTTATTCTCGGTAAATTAACCGGGAATCATGAAAACCTCGCAATATCCCTTGACGAACAATTTGAAGAGACAAAGGAACTGCTTTTTAACGAAATCAATTTTGACCTCGATATGTTTTTGAAACTGAATGAATCAGATATAAATGAGTACATTTCGAAGATAAAGGGAAACAGCGTTGAAAATCTTGAAATTCTGGCTGAAATAAT
>JBBSBT010000017.1:0-15414 GCA_038250985.1 Bacteroidales bacterium | reverse complement strand
GTCCTGAGTTTGCTGCTCAGGATAGTTCTTTATTGTTTTTTTTAGGGAACACTACTGACAGCTGAGGTTAAAATATTTCTTGATGCCTTTATAACCAAAGAAAGCCTTAAATAGTTAGCTCTATGAAAAAGCCCGGAACTATGCCGGATTAGATGCACCAATAGATATTATTTTTGAAAGCCAACAGTTAATCAGTTATTGATAAAGATTGTACCGGCACGCGTCAGAAAATAAGACGCGCGCCAACTGGGAATGAAGCTATTGGAATTAAACGAAACAAGTATTTCAAAGTTTGGCAGGATGGCTATCATCCTGAAATTATTTTCAGTAATAAATTTTTCTTTCAGAAATTGAATTATATCCATAATAATCCTGTTGTTGCCGGATTAGTAACCTGTCCTGAAGATTACTATTACAGTTCTGCCCGAAATTATGCCGGATTCGATGCACCAATAGATATTATTTTTGAAAGCCAACAATTAATCAGTTATTGATAAAGATTGTACCGGCACGCGTCAGAAAATAAGACGCGCGCCAACTGGGAAATGATCGTCCCCATCTTCATCCTCATTTTTGTTCTTTTTGTATTAATTGTTACTACAGCTCATTAATATATTTCGACATCCCCGTTTGGTACTCATCTGCTTTACTAATGCTTGCCGAATAATTCCCACAAAATAAAGCACATTGCTGTGGTAAAAGTGCATTAAGCTTTATTTTAATCATGTTCCTGCTTCTTGGAAATCATAAGACGCAAAATTATTTTTGGTAGAAAAAATAATCAGGCTTTTGCCTACCTTGGTGTAATAAAAAATATTTAGGTAGTATTTAGAAAACAAGCACCTGGTTGGCGCGCGTTTTATTTTCTAACGCCTGCCTTTACTGATATTAATCCTTCACACATCTCACCGAAAAACCTGCGTGTTTATAAAAACTACTTGTCATACCACCAGTATAATTATAGTCATTACGTAAATACATGAAATATATACTTTCTGAATCCTTTTCAGTATTTGACCACCAATATCCTCCAATATAAGCTTCTTTGTATTCAATATAGAATGTTCGGTAACCTCCTGGTAAAGCAGAAAATCCACTCTCATTTGTGGCTCCCACATTTGGCTTTGTCCAGCTAATGCTTGTATCTTTCAATTTTCCTCCGGCTTCCATTTGTCCGCCTAAGTAATTTATTAATGTTAACCACTCCGTAACTGAAGGAATATGCCACCCGGCTGGAGCAATATTGCGTCTATCCAATACAGCATATCCATTATAAAGTTTACCAAACGTCTTAATGTTATCTGGATGATTGTTTAATTCGCAACATGCACCCTCTTCTGTGTTTACCCAAGATAAACCATTGGATGGCATTATCTGATCTCCATTCTGATAGTGAGTTACCTTCAGGTTCTCTGCCATCCACACCTGTGAGCCAATAGTAACAGTTTTGTATATGTTTCCATCAATATCAACTATTGAGTTTGGTGGTGCAATAATAGGTTCAGGTTCAACCTTACAACTACTTATAATTATCATCAGCACACTTAATGCAGCTAACGGGCAAAGCCAATTTTGAGCCTTCATTCTCCGGTATATATACAATAATTAGAATGCCTTTTTCTTAACTGAAACTGACCATTTGATTTCAGCGTAAATATATAAAAAATCTCTATTTAACTAAATCTTCTTTTTTTTAATCCCCTTATCAACCCTCCCCACGTAGTCAGTGCCGGATGGCTCCATGTCCTTTTTCCTGTCACGGTATTTGCAAAAAAATTAAATACCTAAGGCATATTAGTATATGGGTACAATCTTACACTGGAAACACCTGTTAGCGCGCATCTTATTTTTTGACGCGTGCGGCAGATATTTTATATTGAATAATTCACAAATATAACTCATGGTCTTGAAACAATCATAAAATATTTTTCGTTAAATTTGAACCCGTAACCTGCTTTATTTTTGAAAACTATTAAATGTTTTGGTTCAAAAACAATTTCTTTTGTGTCAGGATGGCTATCATCCTGAAATTATCTTCAGCAATAAATTTTTCTTCCAGAAGTTGAATTATATAAACAATAATCTTGTAGTTGCCGGATTAGTAAACTGTAAAGAAGATTACTATTACAGTTCTGCCCGAAATTATGCCGGATTAGATGCACCAATTGATATTATTTTTGAAAGCCAGCAATTAATCAGTTTTTGATATAGACTGTGGTTTGGAGCCTGATCCGTTTTGGAATTGATCCTGTTCCCAATAGGACAAAAAAAATCCCCACCGTTTTGGGGTGAGGAATTCTGTTTGGTACCCGAAGCCGGAATCGAACCGGCACGGCCGCAATGGCCAAAGGATTTTAAGTCCTTCGTGTCTACCTATTTCACCATTCGGGCAGCTGAAAAAAAACCTCCGTGCTGCTAACAGGAGGTCTTAACAAGCAGAGCGAAAGACGAGACTCGAACTCGCGACCCCGACCTTGGCAAGGTCGTGCTCTACCAACTGAGCTACTTTCGCAGTATTAACCGTTTTGGGTGTGCAAATATACACACATTTTTTATATACAAAAACTTACCTAGTATTTTTTCAGTAAATTTTTAATCTCATTCAGTTTCATCAGGGCTTCAACCGGGGTTAAGGTGTTAATATCCAAAGCCATGATATCGTCGCGTATTCGTTCAAGCAGCGGATCGTCGAGCTGGAAAAAGCTAAGCTGTATATCTTCTCCTTTAGGGCTGTTCTTCGATGTATCCGTGTCCGTATCCTGGTCATCAGTAACATGTTTCTTTTCGAGCTGCGAAAGTATATTGGTTGCCCGTTGCAGCACACTGCCCGGCATACCGGCCATACGTGCCACATGAATACCGAAACTATGTTCACTGCCTCCCGGGGTTAGCTTGCGCAGAAAAATTACTTTCTTTCCTACCTCCTTCACGGCAACATGATAATTCCGGATACGCGGCTTACTGGCTGCCATTTCATTAAGTTCATGATAATGCGTTGCAAACAGTACTTTGGCATGGTATAGCGGATGATCGTGAAGATATTCGGTAATGGCGCGGGCTATGGAAATACCGTCGTAGGTGCTGGTGCCGCGACCGATTTCGTCAAGCAGTATAAGGCTGCGGTTCGAAATATTATTCAGGATACTGGCGGTTTCATTCATTTCAACCATAAATGTGGATTCGCCCGAAGTAATATTATCCGAAGCTCCTACACGCGTGAAAATCTTATCAACCATGCCGATTTTGGCTGCCTCAGCCGGAACAAAACTGCCAATCTGTGCCATCAGCACTATTAAAGCGGTTTGCCGCAGCAAGGCCGATTTCCCCGACATATTCGGGCCAGTCAGAATAATGATTTGCTGGTTGTCGTTATCAAGCAATACATCATTGGCAATATATTCTTCGCCCGTGGGTAAATGCTGTTCAATAACAGGATGACGTCCGTTTTTTATTTCCAGCGTATACGAATCGTTAAGCTGTGGTTTTACATAGCGGTTGGTTTTAGCAACATGTGCAAAGGATAAAAGGCAATCGAGGCGTGCAATAAGCTGGGCATTGAGCTGAACGGGCTGCACATATTCAGCCAGCTGAAGGATCAGCTCATTATACAGCCTGTTCTCAATATCAAATATCTTTTCCTCAGCGCCAAGGATCTTATGCTCATACTCCTTCAGCTCTTCAGTTATATATCGTTCCGCATTTACCAGTGTTTGTTTACGCATCCATTCAGGCGGAACCTTGTCCTTATGCGAATTGGTAACTTCGAGGTAATACCCGAAAACATTATTAAAACTTACCTTTAGTGATGTTATGCCGGTTCGTTCAATCTCGCGCTGCTGGAGTTTGATAAGATAATCTTTTCCTGAAAAAGCCAGGTTACGGAGTTCATCCAGTTCCTCCGAAACACCGGCTGCTATTACCTGGCCTTTCGAAATCATAGTGGGTGGATCATCCTGTATACTCTGGCCGATCTTGTCAGCAATCAGCTCGCAGGGGTTTATTTGTTCTCCCAGTCTGCGGAGTGGTTCATGTGAGGCTTTCAGACAAGCTGCTTTTACGGGGATGAGCGCCTGCAGCGCACGCTGGATCTGTAATACCTCACGGGGATTTACCCTGCTCACGGCAACTTTTGATATCAGGCGTTCAAGATCTCCGATTGTTTTTATATGTTGTTCAACCAGTTCCGAAAATGCTTCATTCTGAAGATAATAATCAACGATTTCGAGCCGCTCGCTCACCGGCAGCCTGTCCTTGAGCGGAAGTAAAATCCAGCGCCTGAGCAAACGTGCTCCCATGGGCGATATGGTTTTGTCGATAGTCGAAAGAAGCGTATTTGAATTTTCATTCGGCGATTGCAGCAATTCAAGGTTCCTGACCGTAAACTTATCGAGCCACACAAAATGATCTTCTTCAATCCGCGATATCCTGCAGATATGCTGTACTTTATCGTGTTGTGTTTCGGAAAGGTAATACAACGCAATTCCGGCAGCAATCACCCCGTTTTCGAGTTCACTGATGCCAAATCCTTTCAGGGATGCTGTGCCGAATTGTTTCAGCAGCAGGTCTTTGGTGAAATCTAAAGTGAACACCCATTCATCAAAATAAGAGAAATAAAATTTATCCCCAAATGTCTCAATAAACTGCTGCCGTTTGTTTTTTTGTACAATTACTTCTGATGGTCTGAACGTTTGCAGTAGTTTTTCAATATAATCATTCGAGCCTTGCGCCACCAGGAATTCACCTGTTGAGATATCGAGAAAGGCTATGCCAGAGGCTTTTGGCAAAAGGTGAATGCATGCCAGGAAATTGTTCTCCTTATTTTCAAGAATTTTATCGTTATACGAAACACCTGGAGTTACGAGTTCAGTAACTCCGCGTTTTACAATAGTTTTTGTGAGTTTGGGATCTTCAAGCTGATCGCATATCGCAACCCGGTATCCGGCACGGACCAGTTTCGGAAGATACGTGTCGAGCGAATGATGAGGAAAACCGGCAAGTTCGATATAAGCTGCCGAGCCATTGGCACGCCGGGTAAGCACAATACCCAGTATTTCGGATGCTTTTATGGCATCCGATCCGAAGGTTTCATAAAAATCGCCCACCCTGAACAACAATAAGGCATCAGGATATTTAGCCTTAATGGTGTTGTATTGCTTCATGAGAGGCGTTACCACTGCTTCTTGCTTCTCTTTGCCTTTTGCCACTTCCCGGAATTATAATTTAATATGGCAAATATAGGATTATCTGTCAGGATTTTCCTTTCTTCAGGCGAACTGTTAATAAATTTTACGTTTTTCAGCTCTGTAAAACATTTAAATTTGCATTTAAAATACAATGAATGCGCAAACTTACAATGGATGAACTGAACAGGGTCAGTGTCGAAAAATTCAATCAACTTGATAAACTGCCTGTAATCTGTATCCTGGATAACATCCGGAGCCAACATAATATCGGTTCAATTTTCCGTACTTCGGATGCTTTCAGGATAAGGGAGTTATATTTATGCGGCATCACGGCAACTCCGCCTAACCGCGAAATCAGTAAATCAGCCTTGGGAGCCACCGAATCCGTTAAATGGCAATACTTTGCCGAAACCCGTGAGGCTATCGAACATCTGAAAAAAGAAGGATATAAAATTATTGCTGTCGAACAGGCTGCCGGAAGTATATTTCTTGAAGATTACAATCCTGAAATATCCGGTAACATAGCCTTGGTTTTTGGTAACGAAGTTACTGGCGTAAGCGACGAGGTGATGGAAATGGTGGATGCCTCAGTCGAAATACCCCAGTTTGGCACCAAGCATTCCTTTAATGTATCTGTATCTGCTGCCATTATTCTTTACCAACTCTATATAATTTTCAAGAAATACCTTGTGTGAAAGCAAAAAATAATCCTGATTTTAAGTTATACTTATATGTTTATAAAATGGAATTAAAAAATAATAATCTGAGAGATAAATAGAAAATAGAATTGTAAAACTGCAATACTGGAATAAGTAGTTTACTTAATGAGCAATATTTCAATCCTTTAAAAGGATTTTTGTTTTAACAGGGCTTATTTATCCTTATATTTGCGAATAATTTAGATTTTTAGTTTTCCTTAATCCCCGCGTTATGAATTCTTTTTACAATAAACCTCTGTCAATAATTATCATATTAATTATTGCATTTCAAAGCGTTTCATACACAACTTCGGCGCAAGAAGAAAAAAACATAGCACCTTTTAAAGGTTATTTGTATCTGCAGCCAAATGCCGGGTTAAGTCAGTATTTTGGAGACCTCAATAAAAAAGATTACTGGAATCAAAATCCGCGAATTGCAGGCGGAGCTGTTTTAGGTTACCAGCTAAGCCCTGTTTTCGGGGTACGGGGTCAGTTCATGAGAACTAATTTGTATAGCGAAAGAGCTGATCAGACTAAAATCTTAAAGTCTAACCTTTGGGATGCCGCGTCGCATCTTACAATAAATATTAATGAGGTTTTTTCTGAGTATAATTCGAAGAGATTATTGAATTTTTATCTTTTTACAGGGGCCGGAGTTTCTGGATTCAAATCAACACTTGAATTAACCTCATCAGGAGCAATTATTAATCATCATGCCGAAAGGGTTTATTCATTTTTCCTTCCTGTAGGTGCAGGTGCAGCAATCAGGCTAAGCAATGCCCTCTCAATCAATCTCGAATATGGCGATCGTACTATATTTCAACCCAAAAAACTCGATTTTACTGAAGGTGGCGATGCAAATAATGATCATTACAGTTATGCTTCAGCCGGATTACAGATAAATTTTGGTGTTAAAGATACCGATGGTGATGGAATCAGGGACAAAGATGATCTTTGCCCTGAAACTTATGGTAAAGTTAAACTTGCAGGTTGCCCCGATAAAGACAATGACGGTGTAGCTGATAAAGATGATGCCTGTCCGGATATTGCCGGGAAAGTTGAATTTAAAGGTTGCCCGGATACTGATGGAGATGGTATAATCGATAGCGAAGATGCTTGCCCCGGAGCAGCCGGCAGCAAAGAGCTCAACGGGTGTCCTGATACGGATAACGATGGCGTTGCAGATAAAGATGACAAATGCCCGGATGTGGCTGGAATAAAAGAACTTGCCGGGTGTCCTGACCGCGATGGCGACGGCATTGCTGACAACGACGATGCCTGTCCGGATGTAAAGGGACTGGCTCAGTTCAATGGGTGTCCGGATACAGATGGTGACGGTGTTGCCGATAATATAGATAAGTGTCCGGATGTGTTCGGCGTTGCTGAAAACTTTGGCTGTCCCGAAGTTAAACCTTTCGAATATTCCGGGGTTGTTTATTTCGGCTTTGATAAAAGTATTCTGGTTGCAGATTTCAAAAAAGATCTGGATGCAGTGGCAGATGTTTTAACTGGGAATCCGGATGCAAGTCTGTTAATCGAAGGTTATGCTGATTCACAGGGACCGGCTGCTTATAATTTGAAATTATCTGAAAAACGCGCTGATTTTGTCATTGGATACCTTGTTAAAAAAGGTATTGCGAAAGAGCGATTAATTAAATCATTCTTTGGAGAGAAAAATCCTGCTGATACGAACCGAACTCTTAAGGGGCGTGCCATGAACCGCAGGGTTGAGATCAAATCAAAAAAATAAGAGATGAATTAATTATAATCATGAAAAAGGCTGGTAGGAACATCAGCCTTTTTTCTTGTTAATTTTTTTAAAAGAGGTAAGTGTTTTTAATGATAGAATATTGATTACAAGTGAATTCGACAAACAGACAGGGGTTAAATCATTGAGACTTTAGCTTTGAGAAACAAAACGTTAACCTACTGTTCCCGGGCGAAGACGCGGGATATCTTAAGTTGTATTCCTCGCTTATTGTTGCAAATCCGAATTCAAATCGACCAGGATACAACAATAATTTGATGCGATGAACTTTAAATTAAAAAGGCAGTATACTCTGTTAATAAAAAAAAAGCTGGTTTTATTGAATTTTGTCATAATTGTTTATATTTGTTTGTTATTTATTTGTTAAATTCATCCATTTGCTTAATATTCGAATTATGAAAAAAGAATTCATCCGAATTACATTATTTGTAATTCCAATTCTTGCTTTTGCACTTGTTTCTAATACAGCTTTCGCCCAGGACAAATTGAAAAGTGAGGACATGAGAAGCTATTTTTATGTGCAGCCTAACTTAGGTGTAAGTCAATATTTCGGCGATCTTAATCAGAAAGATTACTGGAGTCAAGACCCGCAAATTGCCGGTAGCATTATTTTTGGTTACCAGCTAAGCCCTGTTTTCGGAGTCCGCGCACAGTCCATGAAAACCGTTTTATATAGCAAACGAACGGACCAGAACAAAGTTCTTATTTCCGACATGTGGGATAATGCATTGCACCTTACTATTAATGTGAATGAAGTTTTTTCCGGTTACAATTACCTGCGGCTTCTTAACTTTTATCTTTATACCGGTGGAGGTGTTTCAACTTTTAAATCATACCTCGAAGTAGCTGATCCCCGCGCGCCCCTGGAAAAACATGCGAAAAAGCAGAATTCATTTTTTCTTCCGGTAGGTGCAGGCATGTCAATACGACTGAGCAATGTCCTTTCCGTTAACCTCGAATATTGCGACCGCACCATATTTTATCCGACAAAACTGGATTTTACTGACGGTGGCCATAAGAACAACGACCACTACAGTTATGCATCTGCCGGAATACAGATTAAATTTGGATCAAAAGATTCCGATAATGACGGGGTGAGAGACAAAGATGATCCTTGTCCTGAAACTGCCGGCAAATTTAAACTTTCAGGCTGCCCGGATAAAGATAACGATGGTGTAGCTGATAAAGATGATGCCTGTCCGGATATAGCCGGGAAAGCTGAATTTAAAGGCTGTCCTGATACTGATGATGATGGCATTATCGACAGCGAAGATGCATGTCCCGGTATAGCTGGTACCAAAGCACTTCAGGGCTGTCCTGATAAGGATAACGATGGTGTTGCCGATAAAGACGACAAATGCCCGGATGTAGCTGGTATAAAAGAGCTTTCCGGCTGTCCTGACCGCGATGGTGACGGCATTGCTGACAACGACGATGCCTGCCCGGATGTTAAAGGTCTGGCTCAGTTCAATGGATGTCCTGATACAGATGGTGACGGGATACCGGATAATATCGACAAATGTCCTGACTCAGCAGGGGTTGTTTCCAATGCCGGTTGCCCGGAAATAGTTGCAGGTCCGATGCTCCAAAAAACAGTATATTTCGATCAGAATAAGAGTGCTGTATTGGTAAGTAATTTAAACCTTCTGGATGAAGTTGTGACATTCATGAACAATCATCCGGAAGTTTCGATCAAAGTTTCCGGTTATGCCAGTGAGCTCGGATCCGATCAATATAATCTTCGCTTATCGGAGAAACGGGCGGATGATGTTATTAATTACCTGAAGAAAAAAGGAGTATCATCCCTGAAAATAGAAAAGTTGTTCTTCGGGAAAGACAAACCGGTAGGAGATAATAGCACTGCTGAAGGACGTGCGCTAAACAGAAGAGTAGAAATAACGATTGCCAAATAATCAGGCAGGATTATTCCTGAAATAAAAGGGCTGGTATTACTATCAGCCCTTTTTTGTTCTTTTATAATTAGTATATTTGTTGGCAGTATATAAATTTATCCATTCATTAATTAGGCAATTATGAAATTAAGGCGGTTCAGAATTGCATTAATTTTTTTCTCAGTCATTGCTTTTAATCTCATTTCGAATCTTTCCCAGGCCCAGGATTCAATAAAAAATGAGAAAATGAAGGGATATTGGTATTTTCAGCCAAATTTTGGAGCTAGTCAATACCTGGGCGACATTAACAAGAACGATTTCAGAAATAAGAACCCGCAATTTGCATTCGGAACCACACTGGGATACCAGATCAGTCCTGTTTTCGGATTTCGAGGTCAGTTCCTGAAAGCTGATTTATATAGTAAAAGATCGGATCAGAACAAAGAACTTTTTTCCGAACTGTGGGATGCAGCGCTGCACTTAACAATTAATGTAAATGAGATTTTCACAAAGTATAGTGAAGCCAGGTTTATAAATTTCTATCTTTTTTCTGGAGCAGGAATTACTTCTTATAAGTCAACTCTTGAAAATATTAACCCCCGGGAGGTTATTTATCAGCATTCTGAAAAGCAACATGAAATCTTTGTACCGGTTGGCATCGGCGCTTCTTTTCGTATAAGCCATCATGTGGCTATAAACCTTGAGTATGGTGATCATATGACCTTTAGAAGCGAAGGTCTCGATTTTACTGATGGGGGTAGAAAGAACGATCATTACAGCTATACTTCATTAGGCTTACAGATCAAATACGATGGGAATGATGCTGATCGCGATGGAGTAAGAGATAATAGAGATGCATGTCCTGATACTCCGGGCAAAGCTGCTTTAGCCGGTTGTCCGGATAAAGACAATGACGGTATTGCGGATCAAGATGATATTTGTCCTGACATCGCCGGAAAGGCTATATTTAATGGTTGTCCTGATACCGATAACGACGGAATACCTGATAAGGATGATGCATGTCCCGAAAGTGCCGGACTGCCTGAATTACATGGTTGTCCTGACAGGGATGGCGATGGTGTTGCTGATATAGATGATAAATGCCCGGATGTGGCAGGCAAAATTGAGCTTTCCGGCTGCCTTGACCAGGATGGGGATGGCATTATTGATATTGAAGATGCTTGCCCGGATGAAAAAGGAATGGCCATATTTGCAGGCTGCCCCGACAGCGATGGCGACAGTATACCGGATCAGTATGATTTATGTCCTGGGTTGGCTGGTGAAGTTGCACTTAAAGGTTGTCCGGATAAAGACGGAGATGGTGTTGCTGATATAGATGATAAATGCCCGGATGTGGCAGGTGAAATTGAATTAAATGGCTGCCCTGATCGCGATGGAGATGGAATAACCGACCTTGAAGATTCATGTCCTGATATAAAAGGCCTGCCCCGGTTTGCTGGTTGCCCCGATACAGATGGAGATGGTATACCTGATAGATTTGACAATTGTCCTGATGTTGCCGGTGTTGCCGCCAACAAAGGTTGTCCTGTTGTGAACAAGCGAACTACACTCGAAAAATCGATATATTTCAATCAGCACGAAATAGCAATCAGCGACAAAAATATAATTGTACTCAACGAAGTTGCTGCTTTTATTAAATCACATCCAGGATCAACAATTTCTATTGCAGGAAATGCTGATGATAATGGATCGGAAGAGTATAACTTCCGGTTGTCAATGCAACGAATGGATAATGTGATCAATTATCTGACGAATAAGGGTATGAATACTTCAAAAGTTAAAAAATATTTCTACGGTTATTCCAGACCTGCAACCAATGATAAATCCGCATCAGGACGTGCTTTAAACAGGAGGGTAGAAATAAAAATAGCCCCGTAATAAATTCGGAATAAATTCAGCTATTTTATCAGTGTAATAGATCCAAAACCTCTGCTGTTCAGGTTTTGTTTGTAATCTACTTTAGGATCTGGCCACACAGATCCGTCTTTAAATGTGGCCGAAATTTTCCACAAATACACTCCGGGGTCGCAGGTTTTTCCTTTATAAGTTCCGTTCCAGCCTTCGGATGGAGTTCCATCGGTTAATTTGTCGGAACTCCATAAAAGTATTCCCCTGCTGTTGTAGATATCCGCTTTGTAATATTTGAGATTTGCCCCGACAGGTTTCCATTTACTGACGGATGGCGCATTCCCTAAAGCCAGTGCATTTGGCACCCAAAGTCCATTTGATTGGATTATATAAGTGGCGGATGAAGAATCAACACAAGCATCACTATTCTTCGAGAAAAGCTGAATGAGATACTCTCCATCGGTATTATAAGTGACAACAGGTGATACGGTGGTTGATGTTTCACCGTTTCCGAAATCCCAGAAATACTCATCAGCATCAATGGATTCATTTACAAGAAGAATTTTCCCTTGTATATTTTCATAATTATCAGTTATACTAAATGCACTCACAGGAGAAGAAGCGACTGATATATTGATAGTTATACTGTCAGAGCAACCTGCTGAGTCGGAAATGATATGAATAACTGAATATAATCCTTGTAGTTCAAATGTGAAAGCCGGGCTCTTTCCGGTTAGTTCACCAATTGTTTGCAGGTTGTCTTTAATAACCCAATCCCATTGGACCAGTGGAGCATGAGAGGAATAGGACTTATCGGTGAAATAGGTCGGAAAACCTATGCAGGCTGCACTGAAAATGAAATCAGCTGAAGGGCGTGGGGAGGGAATGATCACTACATCGTGTGATGCTGGAGAAATACATCCTTCGCTATTCATAACAGTAAAATTGTATGTGCCAGTAACTAATCCGTAAATAGTTATAGATGAGCCAATTCCAGATATAGACCCGGGATTAATAGTCCAGTTCAATTTTGGCAAACCGGTTAACAATACGCTGCCGGTTTCCAGGGTGCATGTAGGTTGTGTGATAGCGCCGGTTATCGGAGCTACCATGGTATTGGCTTCCTGGGTAACAGTTACACTTATGGAGAAAATACAGCCGTTGGCATCCTTAACCTGGATGTTGTGTGGTCCTGAAGCCAATGCGGTGTACAATGTTGAAGTAGTAAAGGCAGAAGCATCTACAGAATAAGTGTAAGGCGAAGTTCCACCGGTAACGTTACCAAGAGTAATGCTTCCGTTGTTCTGTCCGCAACTTGCACTGTTTTGTGAGGCAGTAATAGCCGTTGGCCCGCTTGCAGAATTTATTGTTATAGTTGTTGAGAATATGCAGCCATTGGCATCTTTCACCTGAACATTATGTGGCCCTGCAGCAAGCTCTGAGTATGATGTTGAAGAGGCAAAGTCAGAAGCATCTACTGAATAAGTATAAGGAGAAGTTCCACCGGTGACAGCACCCATCGTAATAGTCCCGTTTCTCAACCCGCAACTTGCAACAGTAACTGTGGCATCAAAGGCTACAGGCCCGCTGGAATTACTTATAGTTACACTGGTAGAGAAAATACAACCATTGATATCTTTCACCTTAACGCTATGTGGTCCGGCAGCAAGCCCGGTGTAAAATGTTGAAGTTGTATATAAAGTAGCATCTACTGAAAAAGTAAAAGGTGCAGTGCCTCCTGTAACAGTACCAAGGATAATGCTTCCATTACTCATCCCGCAGCTGGCATTGGAAGGTGTGGCAACAATGGCAGTTGGTCCGTTGGCGTTACTTAGGGTTACGTTGGTTGAGAAAATACATCCATTGGCATCTTTCACCTGAACACTATGTAGTCCCGCGGCTAATCCCGGGTAAGATATTGAAGCACTATAGGCTAACGCATCTACAGAGTAAGTATAAGGCGAAGTTCCACCAGTGACAGCACCCAGGGTGATGGTTCCGTTGCTCAGGCCACAGCTGGCATTTACAGCTGATAATGCAATTGACGTAGGTCCGTTGGCATTACTGATGTTGAAGCTGGTATAATATATACAACCATTTGCATCCTTGACCAAAATAATATGTGGTCCTGCCGATAGTCCGGAGTAAGACGTTGAGGCGGTATAAGCAGAAGCATCTATCGAATAGGTATAAGGTGCTGATCCACCAGTGACTGCTCCCAGTGTAACGGCTCCGTTGTTTTGCCCGCAACTGGCATTGGAAGTTGTGGTAACAATGGCTGTAGGGCCACTGATATCAATGATGTTGATGCTTCTGGAGAATAAACAGCCGTTGGCATCTTTCACCTGAATGTTGTGTGATCCGGCAGCCAGGCCTGAGTATGATGTTGCAGCAGTATAAGCAGATGCATCTAACGAATATGTATATGGAGGAGAACCGCCGGTGACGACCCCAAGGGTAATGGTACCGTTATTCTGGCCGCAGCTTGAGTTGCCGGGTGTGGCAGAGATTGCCGTAGGCCCGCTGGCATTATTGATTGTGACATTTGTTGAGAAAATACAACCATTGGCATCCTTTACCTGAATGTTGTGTATTCCTGCAGCCAGGCCTGAATACGTTGTAGTAGAAGTAAATCCGGATGCATCTACCGAATAAGTATATGGTGTTAAACCACCGGTGACAGCCCCCAAAGTAATGATTCCGTTACTCAGCCCGCAACTCGCATTGGAAAGTGTAGTACCTATGGCTGTAGGCCCGCTTGCATTATTGATTGTAACGTTTGTACCGAAAATACAACTGTTGGCATCCTTCACCTGAATATTATGAATTCCTGCTGCCAGCCCGGAGTAATTTGTTGAAGCGGTAAATGCTGATGCATCTACCGAATACGTGTAGGGTGCAGATCCACCGGTAACTGTCCCCAGGGTAATGGTGCCATTGCTCAGCCCGCAGGATGCATTGGTGGGTGTTGCAACTATGGCTGTTGGTCCGCTGGTATTACTGATGGTTACACTGGTTGAGAAAATACAGCCATTGGCATCCTTCACCTGAACGCTGTGTGGTCCTGCCGACAATCCGGTGTAAGATGTTGAAGCAGTAAAGGTAGAAGCGTCTATAGCGTAAGTATAGGGCGCAGTACCACCGGTAACTGTACTCAGGGTAATTGTGCCGTTGTTAAGCCCGCAGGTTGCATTGGCATGTGTGACGACAATGGCCGTTGGTCCGCTGATATTACTGATTGTAGCACTGGTGGAGAAAACACAACTATTTGCATCTTTCACCTGAACGCTGTGTGATCCTGTCGCCAGTGCAGTGTAAGAAGTTGAAGTGGTATAGGCAGAAGCGTCTACCGAATAGGTATAGGGTGGTGTTCCGCCGGTGACAATACCTAAAGTGATGGTGCCATTGCTGAGCCCGCAGGTTGCATTGGCAGGTATGGCAACAATAGCTGTTGGTCCGCTGACATTAATAATGGTTATACTGGTGGAGAAAATACAACCATTTGCATCTTTCACCTGAACGCTGTGTGGTCCTGAGGCTAATCCCGGGTAGGATGTTGAAGCAGTATAGGCAGAAGCGCCTACCGAATAGGTATATGGTGCAGTACCACCGGTAACTGTCCCCAGGGTAATGGTGCCGTTGCTCAGTCCGCAGGTTGCATTGGCAGGTACGGCAATAATGGCCGTTGGTCCGCTGGCATTAGTGATGGTTACGCTGGTAGAGAAAATACAACCATTTGCATCTTTCACCTGAACACTATGTGGACCTGCGGCCAATCCTGTGTAGGATGTTGAAGTGGTGTAGGCAGAAGCATCAATTGAATACGTATAGGGTGCAGATCCACCGGTAACTGCCCCAAGCGTAATGGCGCCGTTGCTCAGTCCGCAGGTTGCATTGGCGGGTGTGGCAACTATGGCCGTTGGCCCGCTGGTATTACTGATGGTTACACTGGTTGTGAAAATACAGCCATTGGCATCCTTCACCTGAACGCTGTGTGGTCCTGC
>JBBSBT010000016.1:0-15677 GCA_038250985.1 Bacteroidales bacterium | reverse complement strand
CCCATAATACGTTTTACTTCACCGGTAGAGAAAGGAGGGAAGTTGTAGTGAAGCAGGAAATCCTGTTCACCTTTAAAAACAACACCGTCAATACTTTGTGTATCCAGTTTTGATCCTAAGGTTACCGAGGTAAGCGATTGCGTTTCGCCGCGGGTAAAAATAGCTGATCCGTGGGCCGATGGAAGGTAATCCACTTCCGACCATATCGGGCGTATTTCGTCCAGTTTGCGGCCATCGAGCCTGCGTTTGTCATTCAGGATCATATCACGCATCGCTTTTTTCTCCACATCGTGGTAGTAGCGGCCGATCAGCGGAGCGTTTTCAGCTGCAGTTTCAGCAGCAAGCGTTTCTATAAATTCTGTTTTGATAGCTGCAAAAGCTTCGGTGCGTTCTTTTTTACCGGAACCCGACATAGCTACCTTATAAATTTTATCGTAGCAAAAGGCTGAGATAGCTGCCTTTAGATTGTCATCATTTTTTTCGTGGCAGTATTCGCGTTTTGGGCTTGATTTCTCAACCAGGGCCGCAAGTTCGAGCTGAGCCTGGCAAGCCAGTTTCAGATGTTTGTGAGCAACCTCAATGGCGTCGACCATGGCTTGTTCCGAAACTTCTTTCATTTCGCCTTCCACCATCATAATGTTTTCAGCTGTGGCGGCTACCATAATATCAATGTCAGCACTTTCGAACTGGCTGATAGTAGGGTTAACAACAAACTTTCCGTCGATACGGGCTACGCGGATTTCACTTACCGGTCCGTTAAAAGGTATATCGGAAATTGTAAGCGCCGTTGATGCAGCAAGGCAAGCGAGTGCATCAGGCAGAATTTCATCATCCGAAGATATGAGTGTAACAATTACCTGCACTTCTGCATGATAATTATCAGGGAACAATGGGCGTAATGCCCGGTCAATCAAACGTGATGTGAGAATTTCACTGTCGCTGGGACGCGCTTCTCTTTTAAAGAAACCTCCCGGAAATCTGCCTGAGGCAGCATATTTTTCACGGTATTCAACAGTAAGTGGCATAAAATCCACATTCTCTTTAGCCTCTTTGGCCGCCACAACGGTTGCCAGCAGCATAGTATTTCCCATCTTTACAACACAAGCGCCGTCGGCTTGTTTGGCAAGTTTGCCTGTTTCTAACGAAATCATGCGTCCGTCGCCAATGTCGAAGGTTTTAACAATTCCTTCCATAATTTACCTCTTTTTTTTCTTTTTGTGTAACAACTAGTGCTTTCGGTTTTTCGGAACAAGTTGAATTGAGCACCACGGATCAACCTGCTTTAATAAGATTCAAGTTCCAAGTTTCAAATTCCAAGAGAAAAACAAAAAAGTAAGTTCAAAGTTTCTAAGATCAATAACCTGGAATTTGAGTCTTGGAATTTAAACCTTGGAATTTTTAGTCAGAATATTACTTTTTACTCTTTTGAAATACTATTGGTATCAATACAAAAAAAGGCAACTTTTAAATTGCCTTTAATTTATATGAATAGTGATTCCGATTATTTACGCAGACCTAACTTAGCAATAATCGCACGATAACGGTCGATCTGTTTTTTCTTGAGATAATCAAGCATTTTGCGGCGTTTACCAACCAATCTTACCAATGAACGCATGGTAGCGAGGTCCTTTTTGTTTTCTTTCAGATGCTCGGTCAAATGTTTGATACGGAATGTGAAGAGTGCTATTTGTCCTTCAGCTGATCCGGTATCTGCATCAGATTGTCCGTTTTCTTTAAATAAATCCTTTTTAATTTCAGGCGTTAAATACATATCTCTGTAACGTTTAATTGCTTATCTTTCGATTTTTCGGGCTGCAAAAGTACAACTTTAACTTCAAATAAAAAACTTTTAGCGGAATTTTTTAATTGATTTTCAATCAGTGCCAAAATAGTCCTTTGCAAGGGTAATTAATTGGGCAAAGATACGTTATTTTTTTGATTTGTCTAATGATGTGTAAAGGTCAGATTTATAATTGTTTAATAAATTATACATTATGTTAAACAAAATCATTCTTTGGTTGTTTTAACTTACAAATGATCTCAAAAATGAAAAAGGCAATTGTAATAGGCGCAGGATTTTCCGGACTGGCTGCAGCATCAGTGTTGGCCCAATCAGGGTTTGATGTTACCGTGCTGGAGAAAAACAGTTCTCCCGGCGGACGCGCCCGGAAATTTGCCGAGAACGGATTTACCTTCGATATGGGTCCAAGCTGGTACTGGATGCCGGATGTATTTGAAAAATTCTTCGCACTCTTTAACAAAACTCCGGAGGATTATTACCAATTGCAGCGGTTGGATCCTTCGTACAGGTTTTATTTTGGGAAAGATGAAATAGTTGATGTGCCGGCAACATTTAGCGAAATAGTTGATATTTTTGAAAAAGAAGAACCCGGAGCAGGCGCAGCACTTATCGAATTCCTGAAGGAAGCGGAATATAAATATAAAATTTCGATGAGTAAATTTGTTTATAAACCCGGGCTTTCGCTGTTTGAATTTGCTCAACCCGAAATGCTGGCTTCCGTTTTTAAACTGCATATGTTCCGGTCGTTCGATTCGCACCTGAAACATCATTTTAAAAGTGCGCGCCTCAGGCAAATGCTCGAATTTCCTATACTTTTCCTGGGCGGAACTGCAAAAAGCACCCCGGCTTTATATAGTCTGATGAATTATGGCGATATAAAACTCGGCACATGGTACCCAGTGGGTGGAATGTACAATGTTGTTGAAGGCATGGTTAAGCTGGCCACTTCATTAGGCGTAAAATTTATTTATAATAGCCCCGTCGAATCTCTGGTAGTAAAAAATAATAGGATAACATCTGTTGTAGCGGCAGGAAACAAATATGAAGCGCCCTATGTGCTGGCATCAGCAGATTATCAATATGTTGAGCAACAACTTCTGCCTGCAGAATACCGTACTTACTCCAAAAAATACTGGAACTCCAGAGTGCTTTCACCGTCGTCATTAATTTTTTTCCTGGGAATCGACAAAAAACTGGAAGGGATAGAACATCATACCTTGTTTTTTGATGAGGATTTATCGAAACATGCTGAAGCGATATATGAAAAGCCGGGTTGGCCTGAGAATCCTTCCTTGTATTTTAGTTGTACTTCAAAAACTGACCCGACTGTAGCTCCTGAGGGTATGGAAAATTTATTTGTACTGATACCTGTTGCTCCCGGAATTGAAGATACGGAAGAAATACGTGAAAAGTATTTCCAGATAATTCTTCAACGTTTTAAACTTTTAACCGGACAAGATATCAGTGAAAATATCGTTTTTAAACGCAGTTATGCTCATGCTGATTTTGAAAGCGATTATCATGCTTTTAAAGGAAATGCGTATGGATTGGCTAACACATTGATGCAAACGGCTTTCCTGAAACCTAAAATGAAAAGTTCAAAAGTGAAGAACCTTTTCTACACCGGACAACTCACTGTTCCTGGTCCGGGAGTTCCGCCGGCATTGATTTCGGGTGAAATTGCTGCGAAGTTAATTGTTAAAGAAGAAGTGGTTAGGCTTTAGGGGTTAGGATTTAGGGACGAGATAATTGAGTATAAGAAGAATGAAATGTCACTAAATAATTTAAGTTAGAAATACATCTTCAACTATTAAGATTCAGAGTATGAAAGAACTATTTGATATGATTTCGCGAAAGTCGAGTAAGATTACAACATTGATGTATAGCACTTCATTTTCGCTCGGGATTCGTTTTTTTAGCAAACGGTTTCATGATCCGATCTATGGGGTATATGGTTTTGTGCGTTTTGCTGATGAAATTGTGGATTCGTTTCATGGCTTCGACAAGGAGAAACTTTTAAAACGGTTTAAGCGAGATACATATGATGCCATCGAAGATAAAATCAGTTTGAATCCAATACTGAACCACTTTCAGGAAGTTGTGAATAAATATAAAATTGAAAGGGAACTGATTGATTTGTTCTTAAGAAGCATGGAAATGGACCTGCATAAAGTGCAGTATGATCAGCAGAAATATGAAGAATATATACTGGGATCGGCCGAAGTGGTAGGACTGATGTGCCTGCGTGTTTTTTGTGAAGGTGATCAGCAGAAGTATGCCGAACTCAGGCCTTCGGCTATGCGACTGGGATCGGCCTTTCAGAAGATCAACTTTCTGCGCGATCTGAAAGCTGATTTTAAGGATCTGGGACGAAGTTATTTCCCGGGTATTGAAATGGAAAACTGGAACGACAGTGTTAAATTTTCCATAGAAGAGGATATTGAAAAAGACTTTGCAGATGGTCTTGCCGGTATCCGTAAACTGCCTGACGGAGCACGTTTCGGCGTGTATGTAGCTTATATTTATTTTCATGAACTGTTGTTGAAAATACGAAAAGTAAAAGCGGAAAATCTCCTGAAAGAGCGTATACGGGTATCGAACCCGCGAAAGTATATATTACTGTTGACTGCCTATAATCGTAATTTAACTAACAGGATATGAGTAAGTTGCTGCTGACATTTGTTTGTATAATAACTGTTGGACTATCTTATCCGGTCGCACAGCCATTGCCGGTTGAAAAAGTACGTGATCAATTTTTCAATTTTGATAAATCGAAAGATGCGGCATTGAACCTGTATAAATCCCTCGAAAATGAGGATCTCGCTAACTACCCGGTTTTATTGGCATACCGCGGAGCTGCGTCAGCGGCATCAGCTGCTTCAGCAAAAGGTCCCTGGAAGAAGCTTGAATATTTCAATCGTGGGAAAAGTGAACTGGAGAAGGCTGTTGCCCTGAGATCGCTGGATGCTGAAATACGGTTTCTCCGTTTGGCTACCCAGGTAAATGCACCTTCATTTCTTGGTTACTCGGGTGATAAAAAGTATGATAAAGCCATAATTCTTCAAACGCTTTCCACTGTGAATTCAAACCATCCAAATGCCTATCTTTATCTCCGGATATGTAAGTTTTTATTAGCGAATGTTGAACTGGAAGCATCCGAAAAAACAACTGTAAATCAGCTTATTATAAAATTTAGTACAAAGTAATAATATGGAAAATGTAATACTTGTTGATACACACGACACGCCTGTCGGGCAGATGGAAAAGATGGAAGCTCATCTGAAAGGTGAATTGCATCGTGCGTTATCAGTACTTGTCTTCAACAGTTCAGGAGAAATACTTTTACAGCAACGTGCTTTTAGTAAATATCATACTCCCGGTTTATGGAGCAATACAGCCTGCAGTCATCCCAGGCCGGGCGAGGATAGCCTCGAAGCAGCCACACGCAGGCTGAATGAAGAAATGGGTTTTACAACGAAGTTATCTAATTCATTTGATTTTGTATACAAAGCCCATTTTGATAACGGCCTGATTGAGCATGAGTACGATCATGTTTTTATAGGAACATTCGATGGGATCCCGGTTGTTAATCCGGATGAAGCAAATGATTTTAAATGGATCAGCCCGGCTGTTCTTATGGAAGATATTAGATCATCTCCAGGCACTTATACGGTGTGGTTCAGGATCATTATGGAAAAAATGGAGGACAGGTTTCCTGAACTGTTTGAGGAAAAGATTGTTTAATTTAGGGGTGTCGGAAGACGGAAGACCGGAGTCGGAAGACCGGAGACGGAAGATGAAAGTCCGGAGAATAGAGACCGGAAACCGGAGACAGGAGGACAGAGAACAGAGTTCATAAAAATAACCTGGATTGAAATCTATGTAAAAGCTGAAATAATTAGAAAGAAAACTATTTTAACATAGAAGAAATTGCAGTTTGGTAAACTCCGGTCTTCGGTCCCGATAGCTATCGGGATCGGTCTTCAAACCAAACCATTTTTAATAACATATTAAACAAAATCAAACAACCATGGAACTTTTAGTTAATATTCTGCTTGTGATTCTGGCCTTCCTTTTTATGGAGTTTATGGCCTGGTTCACTCATAAGTATGTGATGCACGGATTTATGTGGTTTTTCCACAGGGATCATCATATCAGGGATGGACGTAAAATTGAATGGAACGATATTTTTGCCGTAATTTTTGCGGCTCCAAGTATTTTGCTGATTTATTTTGGCGTAATGACTCCAAACAGCTACCTGTTAAGCATCGGTATCGGGATTATGTTTTATGGCTTTGCCTACTTTATGTTTCACGATGTATATGTTCACCAGCGGATACCGATACTGAAGAACTTTTCGAACCGTTACCTGCGGGCAACGGTAAAGGCTCATTTGGAGCATCATAATCCGCATGCACATTATAATTATGGATTCCTGCTGGCTCCTTTGAAGTATTACAGGGAAGAATTTGGAAAGAATAAACAGAACAAGTAGTTAGTCATAATTAAGAGCAACTGAATGGCTAACTGGCTGTATTTTATAATAAATCTCGGGGCGATCAGTATTCCTTTTATTGCCGGTTTCGATAAAAGGCTTCGATTTGATAAGCAATGGAAGTACCTATTTCCGGCCATGCTGCTCACTATGCTTGTGTTTATCCCCTGGGATATGCTCAAAACTTACCTGGCAGTTTGGGGTTTTAACCCCAGATACCTGCTTGGATTTTATATCGGCAACCTGCCCATAGAGGAATGGATGTTTTTTATTGCAATTCCCTATGCCTGCCTGTTTACTTATCATTCGCTCAATTACCTGGTTCAAAAAGATTACCTTGGCAGATATGCTGACCGGATTACTTTTGTTTTAGCAATTTTGCTTTTGGTTATAGGGCTCTTAAATACCGGCAGGCTTTACACTTCGGTTACTTTTATTTCAACCGGGGCTTTTCTGATATTTCACCGTTTTTTTATACAGGGCAAATACATGGGGCGGTTCTACCTGATGTACCTTGTAACCTTAATCCCGTTTTTTATCGTCAATGGTTTGCTTACAGGCTCCTTTATTCCCGAAGAGGTTGTGTACTACGATAATGCTCAGAACCTGGGAATACGGCTCGGGACTATACCAGTTGAAGATATGGTTTATGGCCTTTTGATGTTGCTGATGAATGTTACCTGGTATGAATTTCTAAAAAAAAGATATGAATCTGCGGGATTATAATTCCCTTGCACGACTTTACGGCTTCACTACTTTGAACCTGAAATCTTGAAACACTGCGCTTCGTCCCGATCTATCGGGATCGCTCAGCGGCATGTAACTCTGTAACTTTGAAACATTGAATCCCGATAGCTATCGGGACTGAAACAATTGATTGACAACCGTATGACTATCGCATGACCACTGTATGAGAATCCATATAGCTCAGCGGACTGTAACTCTGTAACTTTGAAACACTGAATCCCGATAGCTATCGGGACTGAAACAATTGATTGACAACCGTATGACTATCGCATGACCACTGTATGATAATCCATATAGCTCAGCGGCCTGTAACTTTGAAACTTTGAAACCCAGAAACCCTGAAACAATTGATTGGCAACCGTATGACCATCGTATGACCACCGTATGACAATCTATCCCTTATGCCGGAATATCATTTCTGTCGAAATACACGGCATTGCTTTGCCTCAGATCCTCACCTGTAGGACTCTGGAAAACCCGCAATTCGAACTGGGGAACAATAGCCAGGATATGATCAAAAATATCGGACTGTGTTTTTTCAAAACGCACCCATTCTGTTTCCTTAATAAAAGCGTAAACTTCAATTGGAATACCTAATGAGTTGGGTTGAAGTTGCCGGACCAGTTGGTCACTCTTATTATTAACCAAAGGATGTTGAGCCAGGTATTCCTCGAGGTATGCTCTGAAAACACCTATGTTGGTTTGCCGGCGACCATTCACGAAAACTGAATTATCTATATTGTTTTCTATGTTGTAGTTTTCGAGTTCGGCCTCGGTGCGGTCGATATATTCCTGCAGGATGTTTATTTTCCTGAATTTATTCAACATCTCCCGGGTGCAGAACTTCACGCTCGACATATCCACACTGATCGAACGTTTCATGCGCCTCACACCGGATTCTTTCATTCCGCGATAATTCTGGAATGATTCAGAAACCAGTGAATAGGTTGGCAATGTTGAAATGGTATTATCAAAATTCTGAACTTTAACCGTTGTGAGCGAGATTTCCAGTACAGTACCATCGGCGCCATATTTCGGCATGCTGATCCAGTCGCCCTGGCGTACCATATCATTAGCCGACAGTTGTATCCCACCTACAAACCCAAGAATAGGATCCTTAAAGATCAGCAGGAGCACTGCCGAAAAAGCACCCAGGCCGGTAAGCATAAACAAGGGCGACTGGTTGAAAAGGAGCGAAAGAATAAGCAGGAAAACTACAATAAAAACAACGATCTTCCCGATCTGTATATATCCTTTTATAGGGTGATAAAGCGCAAATTCACTCCTCTGATACATAGCGTAAACAGCATTCAGAAAGGAGTTTATGATCAATAAGAAGATAACTATAATGTATAAGTTGGTGAGTTTTAAGGCTACCGGGATGAATCGGGGAAACTCATCGAGCGTTACATCAATGGCCTGGTATACCAATATGCCCGGAATCAGGAATGCCATCCTTTGAAAAACTTTGTACTCCAGCAGTGCGTCGTCCCAATGGCTGGCTGTACGGACGGCAATCCGTTTCAATACACGGATAATAAAGAATTTGGTAATGTAATAAATGATGACACTTATCAGCAATACCGTGATAAAGTCGGAAATGCCGGCTGTTTTGGCAGCGGATTCAGGTGATACGCCTAATCGTATTAGCCATGTTGTTATTGATCTGGCCAGTGTTTCAAACATATATTTTTTATTTTAAATTCAGGCTGTATAAATTTTGAAATGGAAGTTTGTAGTATCAGCCACCGGCTAATTTCACTTTATATCCTGCCTTGGTAAGCAGCTCCAGGGTTTTGGCCCTGAAATCGCCCTGTATAATAATTTCATTTTCTTTGGCCGAACCGCCAACTCCGCATTTGCTTTTCAACATGCGGCCCAGGTCTTCCAGGTCACTTTGTGAACCGACAAAACCGGTGATCAGTGTAACCTGTTTGCCCCCACGCTGCTTGCGGTCGAGCATCACGCGAAGGTTTTGCTGCTGCGGTGGGAGGGTATGAGTCTCTGAACTTGTTTCAACCCGATAATTGTAATCCGGATTGGTTGAATAAACAATTCCGGTAGGTTTATTTTTTTTAGACATATCTGCTTTGGGGATTAGTCTTTTGGGTTTGGCTTGTTAACTGTATAAGGTACCAGAAATTCTGTTTGTTTGAACCTGAATCAAAAAATCCCTTAATTTCCGGAACGCTTTTTCTCAATTTCCAATTACCGGTAGCCGGAATATATCATTATTAAGGAACGATTACGCATAACGACAAAGGCTTGATACCAATATTGACAGGACCCATTATGGTTTTTGGCTCCCCGTCAATGTTCATCAACTGTTCAGATACTCCTTCGATGGTTATGTGTTTTCCTTTAAAATATTCGGCATAGCCGGTTTTAACCGGAGTGCCCCTAAGCATGTGATAACCCACATTGAGGAGTTGTGAAACCGGCATTTTTTTCATTACACATACATCCAGCAATCCGTCATCCACTTTTGCATCAGGTGCAATCCGCGTATTGAATCCGAACTGATCGCTGTTCGCAAATACAATCGTAAGTGCTTTTCTTTCCATACTTACACCATCAATTGTAAATCTGTAGGTTTGAGGCTTATATTTCCTGAATTCTTTAAGAACAATCTGCATATACGAGATAATCCCGCGGATGTATGAATCAGCAAATTTATGTGCCACAAAAGCGTCAAAGCCGATTCCGGCAATGCTGGTGTACATCATATCATTAACCATGGCGATATCCATGAGTTTTGTTTTGCCACGTATAATGGTGCGCAAAGCCAGCATATAGCTCATGGATATTCCCAGGCAGCGAGCCAGCCCGTTTCCTGAACCGGCAGGCAGAATTCCCATGGGGATACCAGTATCAACCATAGCAATAGCGACCTCGTTAATGGTTCCATCGCCTCCCGAAGCTACCACGATATCAAATTCCCGTTTTATTGCATCTTTGGCAAGTTCAGTTGCATGACCAGCCCGTTCAGTGAATTTTACTTCAGTTATAAACCTCGACGACGGGAAAATGTTTCCTGCCACCAGCTCCATAATCACCTTGCTTTTAGGCGTGATGCCAGCTTTGGGATTCACTATAAAAATAATCTTTTTCTTTCCTTCTGTCATAAAGGTTTAACGTATCAGTAGCTTATTCTCAATTATTTTATTGTTGTATTGCTGAATCACAGCTTTTAATAATTTATCCCTGTCTTCAGCAACGCTTCTCTGATCCGGGTAAAGATTCTTCGTAAGCAAACTGTCTGCAACATAATTATAAAGCGATTTGGATTCGTGCATATCGGTTTGCCAGGCATATCCATCCTTGATCAGCTGGTAGTTTTCATTCAGGTAACTGAGGTCAAACCTGGGTTCGTTTTCCCTGAGCAGCGAGCCCCCGAAAGCTACGAAAGGTTTTGGGTAATGAAGCATATCGAGCAAGGTAGGCATTATATCGGTTTGTTGAGCAACAATCTTCTTTTGGCCCGATCCTTCATTCCCCGGTTGGTAAAAAATGATGGGGATGTGATATTGTCCCACCCGGTTGCGGTAAAAGGCCTGCCAGGCTTCGGAAGTATGATCGGCAGTGATCACAAAAATGGTGTTCTGAAACCAGGGCATGGTTGAAGCAGTTTTAAAAAACTCTTTCAACGCATAGTCCGAATACATGATGGTTTGCTGTATTTCAAGCGGACCTTTCCTGAACTTATTTTTATACTTTTCGGGAACTTTGTACGGATGATGGGATGATAAAGTGAAAACGGCACCCAGGAAAGGCTGGGGTTTGCTGTTCAGAGTATGTGCAATGTATTGAAGATAAGGCTCGTCCCAGATCCCCCAATGGCCGTCAAAATCCGACTGGTTGGGATATTCATTTTTCCCGTAATAAGTATCAAAACCGGCCGAGCGGCAGAAGGCATCAAAGCCCATTGTCCCGTTTTTGCCGCCGTGAAAGAACGAAGAGTTATAGCCTTCTGTTTTTAAAAGACTGGCAAGGCTGTTGAATTTGTCTGAAGCATATTGCGAAGTGATAAAGTCCTCGGTCATCCATGTAGGCAGCGAAGCAAGCACGGCGGGTATTCCTTCGATGCTGCGTTTGCCATTAGAAAACCCTTCGAAAACAAGGCTTTTCCCGATCAGGCTGTCGAGGAAGGGAGTGAAATCAGTTTTTTTGTTTCCTGTTTGATGGCTAAGCGCGCCTATATGTTCAGCAGAAAAACTTTCGAGAATGATCACAAAAACATTTTTTTTCTGCATGGGAAGTATATTCCCCAGGCTATCCAGGCTTGCATAGTTCTTGTCTGCATCGAAAATGGCTTTCATCTCTTTCTCATCGGTATAATAATTTAATTTTTGAATTCCTTCTTGCCCGTATGAACGCATGATTGTGAATGCCGAATTCAGCACAACGGGTGTTTCCTGGGAAGGGGCGTACTGCGATGCACTCAGGATTCCCACAGGTTTTAGCTGTATGCCTCCCCTGACACCAAGTACCCAAAAAGCCATAAAAATAAGCATGGAAAAACTTTGTGCCAGGAAATAATGAACAGGATTTTGCATCACGTACCTGTTTGAAATGCGGATACGTCGTGCAACGAAAACAAGTATAAAGATTGCTGACAGCCAAAGCAACATAACATACCAATAATCCCGGATAAACTGGGGCATCATATTGGCTGTATCATCCCCGGTGCTGATATATTTAAAGATATCAATCGTCATTCGCTTCAACGAGAAGGGGTAATATGCTGTATCAGCCAGGTTGGGAACCATCAAAACTATATTCGTAATATAGAAAATAGTGTCAGTTAGTATGCGGAATAATCGTTTTCTTCTGAAACGGAAAGGCAAAACCAGGAGGAAAATATATAACAGGTTGGCATAAAGTAAGGCAACTATATCGAATCTCATACCTGTAAAAGCATAGTACAGGAGTTTTGAGGGTGTAATGCCAGGGAAGAGAGAAGGATGCAGAAAATAAATGAGTAACCTCGTCACAACCATCAGCAACAATACAAGCAACAAGCGGAATATTAGAACAATCTGTGGACTACCTGACAGGTTATATTTGCGTAAAAAAGTTGGCATCTGGTTTTATTAATACGGTAAATGGCATTCTTGTTAACAATCCGTTAGTGCATTTGGAAATGTAAATCTGAAGCTTTCGCCGGCAAAAATAAAAAAATAAGAGATGCCAATAGGCATCTTAGCCTAAAAGCTGGTGCAAAAGCTCTATTGTAAACAAAATTAAACATAGGTAAAGCATTGGTTTTCCTGTATCAAAATATAAGTAATGAATCAAATACAATATATTAAATGAAAACAGGACAATTAGTTTTTTTAGTAATCATATGGTTTATCATGGAATATATATTTATGTTTTCAGGGAACGTATTTCATGTATAATGTTTTGTAATTATACTTAAGTTTCACATATTTATATCTTATTACCCTGTTTCTTATTTTACATACTATACCTTGCCTTATTCAGGCGAAAGTTTCGAAGTCCTTGATTATGTGGGTAAAAAGAACGTGAATTTCAGATTGTTTAAAAATAAAAATAAAAAAGTTAACATTTTATCCAAAAAACCTGTTAAATGTGAATATTATTTGTATAATTTTGCAAGAAATTAACCTCCTAAAACAAACAACACATGAAAAAATTATTATTCTTACTCGCAATTGCAGGGTTAACCTCCTTCGCAGCTTGTAAATCAGGTGAAACCAAATCTGAAGCTACAGCTGATTCCACACAAGTTGAAGCTGCTGCTCCGGATTCAGTTCCTGTTGCTGCTGCTGATTCAACAATGAAATAATTTTTTCCGGCCACAGTCGGTTAAATTAAAATAAAAGGAAGCCTTCGGGTTTCCTTTTTTTGTGATACCAAATGAATAGCTGCTCCTGGTGTTTTTGCTGTCTCATATTTTTAATTGCTGATTTTCCAGGTCTAGCCGTGATGAAAAAATATGTAATCGCCAGCTTACCCTAGTGCTATAAAATATTTTAATATTCAATGTATTAATATTTGCAAAATTCATCTACCCATGTACCTTTGTTGCTTATTTAGCAGGTGATTTTAAAACCATTGAATTTATAATTTACCGATTATGGAGTTTTTAACCGACAAATTGGCACGCATTGGCAACAAAGGGAAAGGAATTCGTTCCGATTGCCATGTCACCCTCGAATTAACACAAAGTGATGGTATTAAACTTGAACTAACCAGCAAGGTTGAATCCATGTACGGGCAGGAAATCCGTAAGCTTCTTCTCGAAATTCTTGCTTTTTATGAAATAAAGAATGCCCGCTTGTGGGTTGAGGATTTCGGTGCCCTTACCCCGGTAATTGCAGCACGTATGGAAGCAGCAATCAGGCAGCTTTTACAAACTGAAAAAGAGTTTTTGTTACCCATGTTAAATGAAAACGGGTACGAAACCCTGCGCGACCGGAACCGGATTTCGAGGCTTTACCTGCCGGGCAACACCCCCAGCCTGATGATTAACGCAGGTATTCACAAACCGGATGGTATTATTCTTGACCTTGAAGATGCCGTAGCGCCGGATAAAAAATACGAAGCCCGTTTTGTTGTCCGCAATGCGCTGCGCAATATCGATTTTTACGGTGCCGAGCGGATGGTTCGTATCAACCAGGTCCCTGCCGGGTTGGCAGATCTCGAATTCCTAGTGCCGCATAATGTTAATCTCATCCTGGTTCCAAAATGCGAGAGTGCTGAACAGATCAGGCAAGTGAATGAACGAATCAGTCAATTGAAAGTCAAATATAAAGTGAATAACAATGTATGGTTAATGCCGATTATCGAAAGTGCGCTTGGGGTATTGAAATCTCTTGAA
Source organism: Bacteroidales bacterium (assembly GCA_038250985.1). GTDB lineage: Bacteria > Bacteroidota > Bacteroidia > Bacteroidales > UBA4417 > UBA4417. Next base: position 1,787 of record JBBSBT010000016.1, on the reverse strand, counting down.
ATAGCCCAAAGTGAAAACGTTGTTGCTATGGCCATCGGGCTCGAAGATTACACTGCCGATCTGGGAACACAGCGTACCCAGGAAGGCACGGAATCATTTTTCGCGCGCAGTATGGTTGTAAATGCATGCAAAGCCGCAGGAATACAGGCTATCGATTCCGTATTTAGTGATGTTGGTGATATGGAGGCGCTTAAAGAAACTGTTATCCGCTCCAAAGCACTTGGCTTCGACGGAATGGGCTGCATCCATCCACGCCAGATCAGGGTAATTCACGAAAACTATGCACCCGTTACAGCCGAAATTGAAAAGGCAAAGAAAATTGTGAACGCTTTTATCGAAGCCACAGCCAAAGGACTTGGAGTGGTTTCGCTGGGAACAAAAATGATTGATCCTCCCGTTGTAAAACGTGCACAGAAACTGATTGATCTTGCCGTAAGTATGGGTAAGCTTTCACCTGCCTGGCGCGAGGAATTTTTGAATGCGTAGCCGGAAGTACAAAGCGGTCAAAAATAACCTTGTAAACTGTCTTTTTGAAAAAGTTATTCATTACAAAACTGAAAAGATGTTTGATTATTTATTTTAATTTGTCTCTTGAAATAATATCATTGACATTACCAAATTACTCCCGACTCCCGACTTCTGTCTTCTGACTTCCGATTCCAGTCTTCCGACCAAAAACTAATAAAAATCATTTGAATACCATTTAACATTTGATTACAACGATATGTCAAAATACGATAAACTTACAACAAATGCAGTGGGCCGCACTGTTCCACAAGTTGTAAACGGGAAAGATTCTATTCCGTTTATGGGTGTTGGCAAATACAAACCTACCGGTCGCAGGTATGGACCGCCCATTGCCAGTTGCTCCGATTATCCTGACGATGGCAATAAAACAGTGCCTTCGTTGAAAGAAGCCCTGGTAAGAGCGGGAATTGCCGATGGTATGACCATTTCGACCCATCATCACTTTCGTAACGGGGACCTGGTCGCTATCCAGATTTTTGATGCCGCTGCCGAACTTGGCATCAGGAACCTGACGTGGATGCCTTCAGCGTCTTTCGAGTGCCATGCCCCGTTGATCAAATACCTGGAGAATGGTGTTATTCATCATATCGAAGGCAGTATGAACGGTGCTTTGGGAAGGTTTACTTCCGAAGGTAACATGGCCGGACTGGGTGTGCTTCGTTCGCATGGTGGCCGCTACCAGGCGATACAGGATGGTGATGTGCATATTGACATTGCTGTTATTGCAGCTCCTACTGCCGATTGTTTCGGAAATGCTACCGGTGATCGTGGCCCTACTGCATGTGGTTTACTTGGTTTTGCTTTGGCTGACTCGCAATATGCTGACAGGGTGATAATTGTAACCGATAACCTGGTTCCTTTCCCTTGTGTGCCCTGGCAGATACAAGGAAACTATGTAGATTTTGTTGTTGTGATGGATAAAGTTGGTATTCCCGAAAAGATCATTTCCGGTACTACCGAAATAACCAAAAGTCCCGACAGGTTGCTTCTTGCCGAAATGACAGCCCAATTTTGCCAGGAAACCGGAATTGTTCATGATGGATTTTCGTTCCAGGCAGGTGCCGGGGGAACAGCATTATCCATTGGTGTTTACTTTGCCGAGATGCTCCGTAAGCAGGGTATGAAAGCCCGTTTTGCACGGGGTGGAAGCAATAAATACCTGGTTAAAATGCTCGAAGATGGTCTGGTGGATTATATCCTCGATGGCCAGACTTTCGACCTTGACGGCGTGCGATCTATGCGCGAAAATGCGAATCATT